>NZ_JBBCZC010000026.1:0-58870 GCF_037144575.1 Sporosarcina sp. USHLN248 | reverse complement strand
CGCCTGGAACGGAAAGCGACGGTTGTCAGGGGTTCCCCATTTATTCTCCAACCAGAAAGGGACTATCACAGAAAATCAGTTTTCACTGACTTTCTGGACAGCCCCTTTTTTTATTTGCAGCGAAACTGTTTCTGCAAACATTTGGGCGTGAGAGTAGATAAATAAAAGTTCAATACGTTTGCTGCAGGGCAGAAATTTTTCAGGTGCAAAGATTTGGATTATGCTGTAGCAATATCGAACGCTATGAGTGCAACATCAGTAATTGCGAAGGCATACCGAGCGGTTGTGTTGTCGTACCGAGCGTTCGCGTTGGCACATCAATCAGTTACTACGTTCGATTGATAGGTTGCAGCATTCCATCATCATTTCCAATACTATTTTCGCTTTCATGCGAGTAACAACTAATAGATGAAATCATTTTAAATATTGGAAATCAAATAGATTATTTGGAAAATAAGGGTAGCGTTCCTCTCTGTTGGTATGTATGTTATAGTTAGGAGGTCTTTGAAAATACAAATGTTTATGTGAGGAGGACATGACTTGAAAATAAAGATTGGTCTTATATGGCGTATCCTTATAGCAATAGGGCTTGCAGTCGGTTTAGGTATGTTGTTTCCAAAAATACATGAAGGTTTTGCAGATTGGTTTGTTAGGCTTGCAACTACTTTTAATATGATTTTTGGCGGCTTTTTAAATTTTGTTGTGCCACTAATTATTATTGCATTCATCGCTCCGGGGATTGCCAAATTAGGTAAAGGGTCAGGGAAGCTTTTAGGCTTAGCAACAGTATTTGCCTATGCTTCTACTATTATTGCGGGAATTTTAGCGTATTTTACTGCTTCATCACTATTGCCTAACCTAATTGGAAATATTGGTGCTGCATCTGTCGAAAATGCTGGCAAAGCACCTGCCGAAGCGTTTTTTGAAATTGAGATGACGCCGATTATGGGGGTTATGTCGGCATTGCTATTAGCATTTTTATTAGGGATTGGTATGGCTTCGATCGGAAGCAAAAGTATGTTAGGTTTTTTTGAAGAATTGAATGTATTAATAGAAAAAGTCATTGCATTTATTATTATTCCTTTATTACCGTTTCATATTTTTGGGATTTTCTTAAATATGACCTACAGTGGAGAAGTGGCAAGAGTTCTTTCTGTGTTTGCGATGGTGTTCGTCATGATCATTGCGTTGCATTTCATCATGTTGGCGCTGCAATATACAGTTGCAGGTTCACTATCTGGACGAAATCCATTCGTTTTAATGAAAAAAATGATTCCAGCCTATTTGACGGCTATCGGTACTCAATCTTCTGCTGCTACAATCCCTGTCACTTTAAAACAGACGAAGGAAGCAGGGGCATCTAATCGAGTTACGGATTTTACAGTTCCTTTATTTGCAACAATCCATTTATCGGGCAGTACGATTACATTGGTGTCCTGTTCAATTGGCGTCATGCTAATGAATGGCATGACTGTTGAATTTTCATCCTACTTGCCGTTCATCTTCATGTTAGGCGTAACGATGATTGCTGCACCTGGAGTACCTGGTGGCGCAGTCATGGCTGCGGTTGGCCTGCTTAGTTCCATGTTAGGTTTCAGCGAATCAATGGTCGCACTCATGATTGCGCTTTATATGGCGCAAGACAGCTTTGGCACAGCGACAAACGTAACAGGAGATGGCGCATTAACGCTTATTGTTGACCGGTTTACATCTGAAGCGGAAAAAGTTGAAAATGTAGCTAAAGAGCAATCGGTATAATTTGAAAATAAATTATAGAGAACATATGTGAACTTGGATCATTTTTATTGCATTGCGGTTGTTGAAAAAAAGCCGATGCGCTGTAATAGGTTATTGTAAAGTTCATGGTAGATTGAGTGGTTTTTATTAATTCTATAGAGGGCCTCTCCGTTCATCGAAGGGTGCCATAATTTCTGCTAAAGGCGCAGAAATTATAGCCAATCTAACCCTTTGATTTTCGATTGCGGTGGACGATCCGATTGTTGGATTGTCTGCCGCTATTTTATTCTAAAAAACATAGGATGATTTCTTCTGTTGTAGCTGCGTGGCGTGTTGAAATTTTTTTAGAAACGAAGTCTATAGTGTAAATGTCGCAGATTGTTTTGCAGTATACTTAATGGAGTTTCGCACCGTCATAAAGCAAAGGTCGCTAACATTCATTCTCAATCGCTTCAATTTAATTGAAAATGCGTTTAGAAATGAATGCAGCAATTAAAATCAAGTTGGATAAAGTATTGTCCAATTAAAATAGAATCATTCTAAATGATTTGCAAGGCGGCGTTTAATACGATAAGATTAGAATGATACTAAATAGAGAATGGAATAACCGTTCATCTTTAATAAAATGGAGGTAGTGGAATGGCAACTTTGGAAATTAAAGACCTTCACGTTGAGATTGAAGGTAAGGAAATATTGAAAGGTGTCAACTTAACGATAAATACAGGTGAAATTCACGCAATCATGGGGCCAAATGGTACTGGTAAATCGACACTTGCTTCTGCAATTATGGGCCACCCTAAATACGAAGTCACTTCCGGGTCTGTTACATTGGACGGCGAAGATGTACTTGAAATGGAAGTAGACGAGCGTGCAAAAGCTGGCCTATTCTTAGCGATGCAATATCCAAGTGAAATTACAGGCGTTACAAATGCTGATTTCATGCGTTCCGCAATTAATGCCCGTCGCGAAGAAGGCGATGAAATTTCCTTAATGAAATTTATCCGTGAATTGGACAGCAAGATGGAAGTCCTTGAAATGGATCAAGATATGGCAACACGCTATTTGAATGAAGGATTCTCTGGCGGTGAAAAGAAACGCAACGAGATTCTTCAATTAATGATGCTAAAACCAAAATTTGCAGTTCTTGATGAAATTGACTCCGGTCTTGACATCGACGCATTGAAAATCGTTTCGAAAGGGATCAATGAAATGCGTGGAGAAGGTTTTGGATGCTTGATCATCACGCACTATCAACGTCTATTGAACTATATCACTCCGGATCACGTACACGTGATGATGCAAGGAAGAGTCGTTAAATCAGGCGGTGCTGAACTTGCGAAGAAACTTGAAGAAAACGGTTATGACTGGATTAAAGAAGAACTAGGGATCGAAGACGAAACAGTTGGACAAGAAGCTTAAGAAAGGGGACAAGTCATAATGACGGTTGAAATGAAAATGGCATTGACCGAACAGGACGTCCGCTCTTTTTCCGCAAAAATGAATGAAGCCGATTGGATGGCCGATTTCCGTACAGATGCGCTTTCAAAAGTGGAACAGCTTCCGATGCCAACACCAGATAAAACGAAAATCGATAAATGGAATTTCACTGATTTTCCTGCACACGCAGTAGAAAGTTCGGTATATACTTCTCTTGCAGATCTGCCTGCAGCTGCGAAAGAATTGGTTGGAGACGACCAAAAGAACATTTACGTTCAACATAACAATACGCCGGCGTTTCTTTCATTGTCTGATGAATTGAAGGCAAAAGGTGTTATTTTAACAGATATTTTCACTGCTTCACGCGAACATAGCGACCTAATGAAGAAATACTTCATGAAGGATGGCGTTAAAGTAGATGAGCATCGACTTACGGCATTGCATGGCGCACTTATGAACGGTGGAGTATTCATGTATGTGCCGAAAGACGTAGTTGTAGAGGAACCGATTCAAGTGCTGTTCTTGCATGATGATGTTGAGGCATCACTCTTCAATCATGTAATCGTTGTAGCAGATGCGAACAGCTCTGTAACTTACGTTGAAAACTACTTGTCCACAGTGGAAGAAGCTAAAGGGCAAGCGAATATCATTGCAGAAGTGTTCACTGAAGATAATGCGAAAGTTGTTTACGGTGCAGTTGACGTACTTTCAAAAGGATTTACTACTTATGTAAACCGCAGAGGCGTTACAGGACCAAACAGCCGCATCGAGTGGGCTCTTGGTTTAATGAATGACAGCGATACGATTTCCGAAAACATTACGCATTTGGTCGGCAATGGCTCTTCAAGCGACATGAAAACAGTGGTTGTCGGACGCGGAAGCCAAAAGCAGAACTTTACATCTGAAATTGTGCATTGGGGAATGGATACAGACGGCTTCATCCTCAAGCATGGTGTCATGAAAGAAAGTGCGTCCTCGATCTTCAACGGCATCGGCCGCATTGCAAAAGGCGCAACTCGTGCAAACGCGGAGCAAGAATCACGCGTACTTATGCTTAGTGAAAAAGCGCGTGGTGATGCGAACCCGATTTTATTGATCGATGAAGATGATGTAACAGCAGGCCACGCAGCTTCCGTTGGACGTGTTGATCCGCTGCAATTGTACTATTTGATGAGCCGCGGTATTTCACAACAAGAAGCAGAACGCCTCGTCATTCACGGTTTCCTTGCACCAGTTGTTAGCAAGCTTCCAATCGAAGGTGTCAAGAAACAATTGACGGAGGTTATCGAAAGGAAAGTGCGCTAATGCTCAGCAAAGAGATCCGCAAACATTTCCCGATACTTGACCAGGATGTTAACGGGCATCCGCTCGTTTATTTAGACAGTGCCGCGACTTCCCAAAAGCCGCGGCAAGTCATTGAAGCGATCAATGACTACTATACATTCGATAATGCAAACGTGCATCGCGGCGTGCATACGTTAGGAAATCGTGCAACGGATCATTATGAAGGAGCGCGCGAAAAAGTGCGCAAATTCATTAATGCAAAGTCAACGCAGGAAATCATTTTTATGCGTGGCACGACGACTGGACTCAATACGGTAGCACAAAGCTATGGCCGTGCAAATGTCGGAGAAGGCGATGAAATTGTCATCACGCATATGGAGCATCATTCGAATATTATTCCTTGGCAGCAATTGGCGAAGGAAAAAGGCGCTGTGCTGAAATATATCGATCTTGAAGAAGATGGCACGCTATCACTTGAAAAAGTTCGTGCCACTATTACGGACCGTACGAAAATCGTATCGATCATGTATGTTTCAAATGTAATGGGTACAATGAATCCGATTAAGGAAATTACGGAAATTGCCCATGCTCATGGAGCTGTTATGGTTGTTGATGGTGCCCAAGCTGCTCCGCATTTGAAATTAGATGTCCAGAAATTGGATTGTGATTTCTTGGCTTTTTCAGGTCATAAAATGTGCGGACCGACAGGAATCGGTGTATTATACGGTAAAAAAGATTTATTGAACAACATGGAGCCAGTTGAATTCGGTGGTGAAATGATCGATTTTGTCGGCCTTTACGAGTCAACTTGGAAAGAGCTTCCTTGGAAGTTTGAAGGTGGAACACCAATTATCGCAGGCGCTATCGGTTTAGGCGCTGCCATCGATTATTTGGAAGAAATCGGACTGGAAGAGATTGAAAAACATGAGCATGAGTTGGCTGCTTATGCAATGGAAAGAATGTCAACGATTGAGGGCCTAACAATCTATGGACCTGATGCAAAAGAGCGTGCTGGGATTGTCACATTCAATTTAGGCAATGTGCATCCGCATGATGTTGCTACAGTCCTTGATATGAATGGCATTGCAGTGCGTGCAGGTCACCATTGTGCACAGCCTCTTATGAAATGGCTTGAATGCTCGGCGACAGCCCGTGCAAGTTTCTACCTCTACAACACGGAAGAGGATGTCAACCGTCTCGTAGAAGGACTCCGCATTGCAAAGGAGTATTTCGAATAATGCCTACTAACAATTTAGACCAGCTATATCGCTCTGTCATTATGGATCACTATAAGAATCCTAAAAACAAGGGTGTTTTAGAAGATAATAACATTACAATCGACATGAACAATCCAACTTGCGGAGATGTAATCCATCTTACATTGCAAGTGGAAGACGGTGTTGTGCAAGACGCGAAATTCGAAGGGGAAGGCTGTTCGATTTCAATGGCCTCCGCTTCTATGATGACGCAACTTGTGAAAAAGAAAAAGGTCGATGAAGCACTAAACTATGCACACGTCTTTTCCGACATGATGTTAGGAAAAGAAGTGGACGATTCAGTTGATTTAGGTGATATTGAAGCTCTTTCGGGAGTGGCAAAATTCCCCGCGCGTATTAAATGCGCTACATTGGCTTGGAAAGCAATGGAAAAAGGAATTGGCAACGACTCGGACGAATGATGCACCGAAAGTCAATTTGAAAAAACAGAACGGAGGAATAAAAGATGGCAAAGAAAATGCCTGAAATTGGCGATTATAAATATGGTTTCCATGACAAAGACGTATCTGTTTTCCGTTCAGAACGAGGCTTGACTCGTGAGATTGTTGAAGAAATCTCCAAAATGAAAGAAGAACCTGAGTGGATGTTGAATTACCGTTTGAAATCTCTTGAAGTATTCTACAGCAAACCAATGCCACAATGGGGCGGAGACTTAAACTCGCTTAACTTCGACGAAATTACGTACTATGTAAAGCCTTCTGAAGCAACAGAACGTTCATGGGATGAAGTGCCAGAAGAAATTAAACGCACATTCGATAAATTAGGTATCCCAGAAGCTGAACAAAAATACTTGGCAGGTGTTTCTGCACAGTATGAATCGGAAGTTGTCTACCACAATATGAAGGAAGACCTTGAAGAAATGGGAATCGTCTTCAAAGATACAGATTCCGCGCTTCGTGAAAATGAAGAGCTCTTCAAGAAATATTGGGGCACAGTCATCCCGAACACGGACAATAAATTCGCTGCATTGAACTCTGCAGTTTGGTCAGGCGGATCTTTCATCTACGTACCACCTGGTGTTAAAGTAGATACACCGCTACAAGCCTATTTCCGAATCAACTCGGAAAACATGGGGCAATTCGAACGTACACTTATCGTTGTTGACGAAGGCGCAAGTGTTCACTATGTAGAAGGATGTACAGCTCCTGTTTATACGACAAACTCACTTCACAGTGCTGTCGTTGAAATCATTATTAAAAAAGATGCTTATTGCCGCTATACAACGATTCAAAACTGGGCGAACAACGTTTACAACCTTGTAACAAAACGTGCAGTTTGTGAAGAGAATGCGACAATGGAATGGATCGACGGTAATATCGGTTCGAAGCTGACGATGAAATACCCAGCATGTATCCTTAAAGGTGAAGGTGCTCGCGGAATGACATTGTCTATCGCTTTGGCTGGTAAAGGCCAACACCAAGATGCAGGAGCTAAAATGATGCACTTGGCGCCAAATACATCATCGACAATCGTTTCAAAATCCATCTCTCAACACGGCGGTAAAGTAACATACCGTGGTATCGTTCACTTCGGACGCCGTGCTGAAGGTGCACGTGCGAATATCGAGTGCGATACGTTAATTATGGATAATCAATCTACATCCGATACAATCCCTTACAACGAAATTTTGAACGATAACATTTCTCTGGAACACGAAGCGAAAGTTTCCAAAGTTTCCGAAGAACAGCTCTTCTATTTGATGAGCCGCGGTATTCCTGAGCTTGAGGCGACAGAAATGATCGTCATGGGCTTCATCGAGCCATTCACGAAAGAATTGCCAATGGAATATGCAGTTGAAATGAACCGTTTGATCAAGTTCGAAATGGAAGGTTCAATCGGTTAATAAAGAAACCCTCACAATTGCTTGATACAGAGAAAACAGTAAATAATACGACATTTGGGGACACCATTCGCATATGAAATGGTGTCCCCGTTTTATTTTCACTGTTCATGACATTTTCAGCCTTACGATTGATGAGTGAATAACCTCTCATAAATAAAAATGCATTTGCTTATTGCATTGTTTCTGGATTCGTATTCAAAATCATCGTACCCTGCATCCACTTCAAAATTATATTGTACTTCATTCACTGTAAGAAATTACGATTCGTTTCCATATAAAAGACTACTTACCTAATTCTATGTTTTGACGAAGTTATAGTTTAAATGATATAATTATATTGAATTAAAGGTAATTTATTTTAATTCTTCTATTTCCGTTTTAGATACATCGCAGTAGATTTTTCATCAAAAATAGGAGGTATGAAGTTATGAAAGCAGCAGTTTGGTATGGCGAAAAAGATATCCGTGTGGAAGAACGGGAACTGAAGCCATTGCAAGACAATGAGGTGACAGTACGTGTAGCATGGGCAGGTATTTGTGGCTCTGACTTACATGAATATCAAGAAGGTCCAGTATTTATTCCAGTCAATGAACCTCATCCGTTAACTGGACAACAAGCACCACTTACAATGGGACATGAATTTGCCGGCGTCGTTGAAAAAGTCGGGAAAGATGTAACCTCGATTAAGGTTGGCGATCGTGTAGCGATTAATCCTATGTATACGTTCGGCAATAAACATGAAGATGTGGATGCTTATGACGGTTTCCAATTTATCGGCTTAGGGTCAGATGGTGGATTTGCAAAGTATGTAAACGCAGGTGAAAACTTTATTTATAAATTGCCGGAAGGTATGACATTGCAGGATGGTGCATTAGTTGAACCGACAGCGGTTGCTGTACAAGCAGTTAAAGAAGGAAATATGCAATTCGGTGATACAGTAGCAGTTTTTGGTGCTGGTCCGATTGGATTGTTAACAATCATTGCAGCTAAAGCAGCGGGGGCAAGCAAAATCTTTGCATTTGATTTGTCGGAAGAACGTTTAGAGAAAGCTAAAGAGCTTGGCGCTACACATGTTTTCAATTCAGGGAAAGTGGATCCTGTACAAGCTGTTAAAGACGTTGTGCCTGATGGCGTGGATGTGTCCTTTGAAGTTGCAGGTGTTGCACCGACTTTCAAACAAGCAATTGACGCAACGCGTGCTCGGGGTACGATGGTTATTGTATCAATCTTCGCTCGTCCAATTGAATGGAATCCGATGCAATTAACGAATACTGGTGTTAAAGTAACTTCGACCATTGCCTATACACGAACTACATTCCAACAAACAGTTGATTTGATCGGTACAGGCCAATTAAAACCACAAGGCGTTATCACTTCTCAAATTGAATTGGATGATATTGTGGACAAAGGCTTTGAGGCTTTGACGAATGATAAAACGCAAGCGAAAATTTTAGTAAAATTAAGCGGAGAAATGTAACACTCTTTGATTATTAGTGAGGCAGCCATTTTATGGCTGCCTCAGCTTGTTGACAAACGCTCGCATACTGCGTTGCTCGTCTCGCTCGTCCCCTCATGAACCTAAGTTCTATTCGGGTCTTCGCTCGACTTCGCGCCTTGTCTGACAAGCGTTTTCAAGCCAAGCTGGGCAAACACCTATCTCATGACTACAAACCTTAAAAGAACTGTAGACAAAGTAAAAAGATACTTTGTCTACAGTCTGAGGCAGCCATTTTATGGCTGCCTCTTTCGTTTGTACATATAACCCCCAAGTCCGTGCTCCGTTCCCAAAGTAAATTGTCCCGAGTTCATATAGAAGGTAACTCCACGTCCAATGTGAATCTTTCGCTCTCAAAGTAAGATGCTCTGCTACAGAATGCGAATCCTCCCGCGCTGAAAGGTCAAGTTCCGCCCTCAAATTAGCATCCCATATCTGTATGAGATAGATGCAAAATGGCGGAATCGCCTCTTGGACATATGATATGATGAAAATATTCATCTATGAACGGAAAAGAGGGATACTTTGATTTACATTGGATTGACAGGTTGGGGCGACCATCCGGACGTTTACTCACCGACCTCCAAGAAAAATGAAAAATTGATAGATTATAGCTCCCACTTTCCAATCGTTGAGTTAGACGCATCTTTTTACGCTATTCAACCTGAGCGTAATATCCGAAAATGGATTGATGAAACGCCTGATAACTTTAAATTTATCGTGAAAGCTTATCAAGGAATGACAGGACATCAGCGAGGAAAGTTACTGTATGATACTGCCGAAGAAATGTTTCAGCTGTTTAAGCTTTCTATCGAACCGATGCGAGCAGCCGGAAAGCTATCTATGATTTTAGTTCAGTTCCCACCTTGGTTTGATTGCAAACGGGAAAATGTAGAGCAGATCAGATACATTCGAAGACAACTGGAAGGGTACGATGTAGCAATCGAGTTTCGCCATCAATCATGGTACGATTCACCTATGCAGGAAAAAACACTTTCCTTTCTGAAGGATTTGGATTTTATTCATACTGTTTGCGATGAGCCGCAAGCTGGTGAGGGCAGTGTCCCACTTATAGCTAAAACAACGCGCAATGATAAAGTATTTATTCGTTTGCACGGTAGGAATGTGAATGGCTGGCGCAATACAACAGGAGATAATGAAGCTTGGCGCAGAGTCAGGTATTTGTATAATTACTCAGACAGTGAATTGATGGAAATTCGTCAAGTTGTTCATCAATTAAAAAACGAATCGAAAGATGTATTTGTCATTTTCAATAATAATTCTGGTGGCCATGCAGCTGAGAACGCCAAACGTTTTCAAAAAATGATGGGCATTAACTTCCAGTCACTTGCACCTAAGCAGCTTGACTTTTTTGAGGAGGAATAAGAATGGCGTATCTTTTATTGGCATTGATCGGTGCAATATCAGGTGTTATGGGGTCAATCGTAGGGCTTGGCGGAGGAACAATCTTAGTGCCGCTAACACTATTAGTTGGAATTGACCTAGGCTTAATACCGGGAATTACTCCTCAAGTTGTCGTCGGTATTTCTGTCATTATGATGATTTTCAATGGACTCTCCTCAACGTTATCGCATATGAAAGTGAAGACGGTCGATTATCGTACTGGCTGGATTTTTTTTGCGGGGTCCATTCCGGGCACTTTAATCGGTGCATTTGTGAATAAAGGGCTTGATTTGCCATCTTTCAATTTGTATTTTGGAATATTGCTTATATTGCTTTCGATATTATTATTAGCTCGAAAATATATGAAGCCGATAAATTGGTTTGTCGATCATGGAAAGAAGCAGGAATTCATTGATCACAATGGAAAGACCTATATTTATGGCTATCCAGTTTGGTTTGCGCTCATCCTTTCATTTGCAATCGGATTTTCATCAGGATTGTTCGGGATCGGTGGCGGAACGATGATTGTTCCAGCGATGATCCTCCTGTTTTTATTTCCACCCCACGTGGCTGTTGGAACATCGATGTTCATCGTATTTCTCTCGGCAATCGTCAACTCGATCACTCATATTTCGTTAGGTCATGTAAACTGGCTTTACGCTTTGCCTGTCATACCTGGCGCGTATATCGGGGGGACTATCGGTACAATGCTGAATAAAAAAATGAACTCAGATACGTTAGTTCTCTTATTGCGGATCATGCTCTTGTTATTCGGAATACGGTCTATTTTTGAAGGGATTTGGGGATGAATATGCAAAAAAAGATGGAAACGATATATTTTTACCATACAAATGATATTCATAGTCATTTTGATACTTGGCCGCAAATTAGCAGATATCTAATATCAAAACGAGCCGAGCATAAAGAACGTGAAGAAACTTGCCTCGTTTTTGACATAGGCGATCACGTAGACCGTTCTCACCCCTTCACGGACGGAACAGCTGGCAAGGGGAATGTTGCATTGCTGAACAGTGCTGGCTATGACGCGATTACAATCGGAAATAATGAAGGCATTACGATGTCGAAAAAAGCATTGAATACGTTATATGAAGGTGCTAATTTTGATGTTATTATTTGCAATTTATTTGAAACCGATGATTCAACTCCAAAATGGATGAAGCCCTATGAAATCTATACGACTGTTACCGGTTTAAAGATAGGCGTTATTGGTGCTACTGCGCAATATAAGGAATTTTACGCGAAGCTTGATTGGAGGATTGTGGAGCCGCGTGAAGCCCTACAGAAAATTGCAAAATCGATTCGTCCGCAAGTAGATATGATCGTCTGTCTTTCCCATTTAGGCATCCATGAAGACCGATTGCTTGCGGCAGAATGCAAAGAAATCGATGTTATTTTCGGAGCGCACACTCATCATCTGTTAATGGAAGGAGAGTGCGTAGACTCAACACTGTTAGCTGCTACGGGCAAATTTGGACAGTATGTAGGAAAGGTTGTTGTACAGTTCGACATCGATTCGGGACGTATTGCAAATAAACATGCAACGATCATTCCGGCAAGTGAACTTGAGAGTGAGGAGGCGGACGTTGAAAGGGTCAATCGATTAATTGAAGACGGCAAACAATCGATGGATGAGAAGGTGTTTTACAATCCATTTCCGTTGAAGAATGATCTGTTTAAAGAAAGCCCGCTGTCATCGTTCTTCGGTAAATCATTAATCGCCTATACAGATGCTGATTGTGCTCTTTTTAATGGGGGACTCTTTTTAGGTGGTTTGGAGCAAGGATGGGTGACAAAAGCAGATTTGCATGCATTGCTGCCCCATCCGATCAATCTTTGTGTCGTTCAACTAAAAGGAACGGAGCTTTTGGAAATCATCCGTCTCTCAAAGAATGAAGAATGGCCGAAAACAGAAATTAAAGGGCTTGGCTTTAGAGGGACTTTAATGGGCGCGCTTATATTTGCAAACCTTCATGAGACGGAATCAGGACAGTTGTTCGCGGGTCAGAAGGAAGTTCTTCCTGAAACGAATATTTCATTAGCAACCTTAGATATGTTTACTTTCGGATTTTTCTTTCCAACTTTAAAAGATGCAGAAAAAGACTATATTATGCCGGAATTCATACGTGATGTGCTTGGATGGTATGGAAAAGAAACCTTTGCCGGTACGCTGTAAAAAATCCTTTTGTAGATGGCAATAGATAGTATGAACGGGGCCCCTCCTGCATAATGTGAAGCAGGAGGGATCAGTTTGAAATTTCATGGTCAAGTCCCTCGAAAATATTATAGAGGAAGACGTAAACCGAAACGTAAATGGTTCCCGATTTTAATTCCTGCATTTTTAATAACAATCGCTCTCTTTTTTTACTATGTTAATTCAAAATTGACGCCAATATACTTGCTATATGCGGAAGTCCAAACTGAAAGGATCGCGGCACATGTCATTTCTCAAGCAAATAAATCGAGGTCGACAGAGCTTTATAATGCAAATGAAATTATAGAAATTGTTCCAAATGATTCACCGGGAATGGTTGTCAACACGATTAATACCGATATTATTAATAAGTCGATGTCAGAGTTGCAAAGCCTTGTGGAGGCTCATTTGGCATCAGCTGAAAGCGGCAATTTGGAAATGCTGCCTATTAGCGAAAACATAGAGTATGATCCAAAAGCTATGGAAAGCCAAGGAGGAATTGTTTATTTCGTTCCGATGGGGCAGGCGTTGAATCTTCCTATATTGGGGAATTTAGGGCCGAAAATTCCAATTCGTTTTCATGTAATTGGGGAAGTCCAGACAGAAGTTGTAACGGATATTGAAGAGTTTGGCATTAACAATGCTTTAGTAAAGGTGGATGTTGTTGTAAAAGTGAACGTACAAATCATTGTACCGCTTGCGACACGTAAAAGTGTTGTGGAAAAAAGGATTCCAATGGCAATTGGATTAATCCAAAGCCCAATTCCTCAAATTTATAATAGAGGGGATGTCAGTCCTCCACAAGTAGAGGTGCCCTTCCCACTGACAGGCACACAAGGAAGCCCTTGAAAAAAGTTCGATTTCCTGTTAGTCTTAATAGAAAGAGGAACACCGATTAGGTAGAGGTTGCAATGCTTAAGAGTACCAAACGAGAGACGGCATCGATGACCGTTTGGGAAAGGAAGTTTTGCCGAAGTGTGAAATGGCTTGCCAAGCCTTTCATAGCTGGGGTCATTCCGAATAGGGATGGCACTGTCACACATTGTTGAGATGTGTGATGAGCTACAGATCGTGCGTTAGATAAAGAGAGCTCAATTATCTTACAAACGAAACGTAGAATAAGCCGACACCTATGACACATAAAGTGTAATAGGTGTCGGTTTTATTTTTTCCCCTCTATGTTCTTCAATTCATAAAGTTGGAGGAAATGAATATGATAGGCACATGGGTATCAATATTACCACCATTAATCGCAATCGCCATGGTGCTGCTAACGAAAAGGGTCTTGTTATCACTTGGATCCGGAATTGTAGCAGCGGCATTATTAGTTTCATCTTTTTCGCCATTGGAAACTGTGAAATCGATCTGGACAGGAATGACAGCATCATTCTGGTCAGAAGGCGCTTTGAATACGTATAATATTTTCATAATGATTTTCATTCTTTTATTAGGGATACTTACAGCGTTTGTCAGCTTGTCAGGCGGCAGCAGGGCATTTGCGGAATGGGCCATACGCCGCATTAAGACAAAGCGCGGTGCAAAGCTACTAACGGTTTTCATCGGCATTATAATTTTCGTAGACGATTATTTTAATTCATTGGCTGTAGGTCAGATTGCAAGACCTATTACGGATCAACATCGCATATCGCGTGCGAAATTGGCCTATTTCATCGATTCGACCTCTGCCCCAATTTGCGTAATTTCACCTATTTCAAGCTGGGGCGCATTTTTGATCGGGCAGTTAGCGTTAATTTTTGGAACGAGTGCAGCCATTACGTATTCTCCATTGTCTGCATTTTTAATGATGGCTCCCATGAATTTCTACGTGATCGCCACTCTGTCTATGGTATTTTTCTTTGCATGGACGAATATTGATTTCTTTGCAATGAAAAAGCACGAAGATCGTGCAGAGCAAACAGGTGAATTATTCGATCCTGAAAAGGATATTCCAGGTCAATTGAAAGAGGATTTTCCTGTTCATTCTTATGGCCGGGTACGAGATTTGATTGCTCCAATTGTGGCGCTTGTTATTTTTACATTGGGCATGATGGTGTGGACCGGTTATCGTGCAGGAGGGTCTGCAAGCATTTGGTCTATTTTTGAAAATACGGACGTACCATTGTCCTTAGTGACGGGGGGGATTGTCGGTACAGTATTAGCAGGAAGTCTTTATATCGCACAAATGAAACAGAACGAGACGGCTTCATTTTCATTAATTGGGAAAGCGATCGTTAGTGGTTTAAAAGCAATGCTACCAGCAGTATTAATTTTGATTTTTGCGTGGGGATTAACTGATTTGATCGATGTGCTTGAGACAGGTCTTTACCTCTCAGGCGTTGTAGAAAAATCTAGTATTCCTGTCCACTTCTTGCCGCTTATTATGTTTATCTTAGCCGGCCTGATGGCATTCTCAACTGGCACTTCTTGGGGTTCGTTTGGTATTTTGCTGCCGATAGCAGGAACGATTATGATCAATGCAGAACCAGAGCTTCTACTACCAGCACTTTCAGCAGTATTGGCAGGGGCGGTATTCGGAGATCACTGTTCTCCTATTTCAGATACGACGATTCTCTCTTCTACAGGCGCTGGTTCCAATCATATGGATCACGTAGCGACTCAGTTGCCTTATGCTTTAATAGCGGCAATCATATCCTGCATTGGTTATTTGACTTTAGGGTTAACTGGTTCCATTTGGGTAGGGCTTGTCGTAGTAGTAGTGATCATGGCATTATTATTTACTATAATAGTATCTAAAAAGAATAAAACAGAGTATAAGGTGAAATCCTTCATAGAATAAACAGAAACAGCTGTCTCATATGTTGATCTAATCGACTATGAGGCAGTTTTTTTACCCGAAAATGGCAGCGTTTGTACAATCTTTAGACCTAATAGAAGTAGTTAAAAAGATTCTTACTATACTAAAAACACTTTGACATTAGTAGGATGGACATTTATACTAACTGTAGGATTGCAATAATCTGAATTTACTTACACGTTAGATGCAGAAAAAAGAAAGGGGAGATCTAAAATGGAAGGACGTTCTCAATGGGGAACACGCGCCGGATTTATTATGGCAGCAGTGGGGTCTGCTGTCGGTTTGGGGAATATCTGGCGTTTTCCGTATGTTGCGTATGAAAATGGCGGCGGAGCATTTTTTATTCCGTACTTATTTGCTCTGTTAACAGCGGGAATACCAATTTTGATCATGGAGTTTACGATTGGTCATAAGTATCGTGGGTCTGCACCGTTGTCATTCTTCCGGATGAAGGGGAAAAAAGCGGAATGGATCGGTTGGTGGGGGATTTTTGTATCTTTTGTCATCTCTACTTATTATGCAGTTATAATCGCCTGGGCGATGAAGTATACGATTTACTCGTTTAATTTATCATGGGGGAGCGATACCGAAGGATTCTTATTTGGAAGCGTACTGAACATTGCCGACAATCCTGGGGAAGTTGGCGGTTTCGTCCCTGGTGTACTGTGGCCGCTGTTATTAGTATGGGCGCTCACATTTGTTATTCTGTTAGCAGGTGTCAAAAGAGGAATCGAGTTGGCGAACAGAATATTTATCCCGACATTGATTGTTGTATTCCTCTTAGTTGTCATAAGAGCGGTTACATTGGATGGGGCAGTATTGGGGCTTGAGGCATTCTTTAAACCGGACTTGAGCAAATTGACCAGTCCTACCGTTTGGGTTGCAGCTTACGGTCATATTTTCTTCAGTCTATCGATCGCATTTGCCATTATGATTACGTATTCGAGTTACTTGCCTAAAAAATCGGATATTACAAACAACGCATTCATCACAGGTTTTGCAAACTCAGGATTTGAATTGTTAGCAGGTATTGGGATTTTTGCAGCTTTAGGATTTATGGCTTCACAGGCAAACGTAGCAGTTTCAGAGGTTGCTTCAGCTGGAGTCGGGCTTGCTTTTGTTGTATTCCCACAAATCATTAATGAAATACCAGGCATGAATGGAATATTTGGTGCGCTCTTCTTCCTTTCTCTTGTGTTGGCTGGGCTTACATCGCTCATTTCAATTTGTGAAACATATGTAGCCGGCTTGCAAGATAAATTTAATATTTCAAGGACAAAATCAGTCATTATCGGAGCAGGCCTTGCAACGATTTGTTCATTGCTATTTGCAACTCGCGGCGGTCTCTACTTCCTCGATGCTGCGGATTATTTCATCAACCAGTTTGGTGTAGCGGCAATCGGGCTGATTGAAGTTATTTTGATCGCTTGGGTATTCAGAAAATTGGGTGTTTTCGAAGCGCATGCAAATGAAATTTCCGATATGCGAGTCGGAATGTTATGGAAAATTTGTTTAACGGTCATTACTCCACTCGTCTTAGGGTATATGATGATCGAGTTGCTGCGCATTAATATTATGAAGTTGCATGATACAGACACCGGAACGTATGAAGGATATCCTGCAGAATTCATAATGGCGGGAGGATGGTCTGTAGCCATTTTTGCACTCGTAGCGGCGATCATCTTTACGTTCTTCAAATGGAATAAAACAACTGCTGAATCTACGGACTATGATAATCGATAAGGAGGATTCTTTATGAGTGGTGGAGCAATTTTAATGATGATCGTCGGGATCCTCGTCATATGGGGGGGACTGGCGGCAAGCATCGTGCATGCGGTCATGAAATCGAAAAGTAATGGGTAATCGATAAATTTTCTAAAACGATAACATAGAAAACATGTGAGGATATTTATTCTTTCACATGTTTTCTTTTTCTACCATTTGGTTGCCGTCTGAAACTTATCATCTGTTCAACCGTATAAAAAAGGGAATTGGAAAAAATCAGTAAAAGGATGATTACTATGAAGGTGAATAAATGGTTTGCTACGATGTTTAGCATAATAATTTCCATTACCATATTAACAGCTTGTTCAATGAAAAAGGAGATTATTGTCTCGAATGAGCAGGAAGGAATTGAGTTGAAAGTACAACTGAATCAAGACAGTGTATCTCCTAACGATGAAGTACTCCTACATGTGACTTTGACAAATCATAATGATTCAACAAAAGAAATCTACGTTCCAACACCGAAAGAGACTGAAGAGGGCATTGCTGCGGTAATGGTAATTGATGAAAAGGATAATCGGTTGTATCAATTTTTATCTCCTCATTCCACTCAAAAATTATCGAATGTAAAAGAACGTACTTTCTATGATTATGTCTTAGTAGAATTAGGAGCAAATGAATCCATTGAACAACAGTTCCTTTGGAATCGGGAATTCTATGATGAACAGAATGAAAAATCCGTCACAGCTCAACGTGGAAAATATATTTTAAGTTCTTTCGTCATCTTGGATGAATTGGAAAATGAAGAAGATTATTTTGAGCCCGAAAAGCAAATTGTTTCCAAATTTCATTTTAGAATTAAATAAAATATACTTATGTATGAAAGACGCTGTTTCGTTGAAATGAAAAAAGTAATATCAAAAATCTCCGATACATTTTTGGATGATAAAAAGGATGATAGTAAAATCTGAAAAGTTGTTTGAAGTCAGAATATATGATACATTGACAAGAGCGTTGATATCCATTATAAGTACATAGGAATGGGGTAGATTGCTTTGTCTTGCAGACCAGAAACAGGAAAAAAAACAGAACATATTCGAAAGCCTGATTGGTTAAAAATTAAACTTAATACGAACGAGAACTATACCGATTTAAAAAAGTTAATGCGTGAAAAAAACTTGCATACTGTGTGTGAAGAGGCACGTTGTCCAAATATCCATGAATGTTGGGGAGAGCGAAGAACAGCGACATTTATGATTTTAGGAGCGGTATGCACACGTGCTTGCCGTTTTTGCGCTGTGAAAACCGGTTTACCGAATGAGTTAGACTTGGCAGAGCCAGAACGAGTTGCCGACTCTGTAGCGCTTATGAATTTGAAGCACGTCGTCGTAACGGCAGTAGCTCGCGATGATTTAAAAGATGGAGGCTCTGAAGTTTTCGCGGAGACAATCCGTGCAATCCGCCGCAAAAACCCATTCACAACAGTCGAAGTGTTACCGTCAGATATGGGTGGCGACTATGATAACTTAAAGAGGCTTATGGATGCCAAGCCGGATATTTTAAACCATAATATTGAGACGATCCGTCGCTTAACGCCAAGGGTCCGTGCGCGTGCAACTTATGATCGGTCGTTGGAATTGCTCGCACGTGCAAAAGAAATGTATCCTGATATCCCTACAAAATCTTCCTTGATGGTTGGATTAGGAGAAACGTTTGAAGAAATTGTTGAAACGATGGATGATTTACGTGCTCATAACGTCGATATTATGACGATCGGTCAATACTTGCAACCTACAAAAAAGCATTTGAAAGTCCAAAAATATTATACACCGCAAGAATTTGCCGAGCTTCGAAAGATTGCCATGTCAAAAGGTTTTTCACATTGTGAAGCTGGTCCGCTTGTTCGCTCAAGCTACCATGCCGATGAACAAGTAAATGCAGCGGCAAGGGAAAAACAGCGTATTGGCGATGAGTTATTGGAAGCAACAGTTAAAAGCTAAAATGGTGGTGATGGAATTTGATTATAATTGATCAGACGCAATATGAGGTTTTACAAAATCACCGCGACGGTTTTAATGAAGAAGCATTGGAAAATAGATATAGCGATGTCTTATCAAAGTATGACTATATTTTAGGCGATTGGGGCTATGGTCAGCTAAGATTGAAGGGATTCTTCGATGATCATCATCCGAAGGCGAGCTATGAATCTAAAATAAGCACATTGCAAGATTACCTGTACGAATACTGCAATTTTGGCTGTGCATACTTTGTATTGAAAAAGGTTGGCAAAGTAAAGCAAGAAGAGCTTGAAAAAGAAAATCCATAAGGAAAATTGATAGCTGGCATGTGTAAAAAACATGCCGGCTTTTTGCATGGTCTAGATTGCCGTATGAATGTTCCATTATGGAACCGATGTGATATGATGAAAGAGAGATGACTATCGGGAGGGAACACCATTGTATTTTATTGATCGCAATCAAATCAATGCTACATTGTCTTATATGGAAAAAATAATCGATTTGTTTGAACAGCGAACGGACTGGACGACTGATCCGATTAAGGAATTGGCATTGGAACGTATGGCACATACAGTGATTGAGTCGATTATTGACGTAGGAAATTCCATGATCGATGGATTTATAATGAGAGATCCAGGAAGTTATGATGATATTATTGACATTATGGAAGATGAAAAAGTGATCACTTCTGAAATGGCATCCCCATTGAAAAAGGTACTTAGCCTACGTAAATCGGTTGTCCGAGAATTTACGAAAGTGGACAGCGAAGAACTTGAATCGGTGTTGTACGAAAACAGAGATGAATTAAAAGCATTCCCTGAAAAAGTCCGTCATTATCTTGAATACGAATTAGGGCCCGTATCGGCTTTCATGCCGTCAGGTGAATAAATTGAAATCTTACAAAGCAATATGTTTGGACATGGATGGAACGGTCTATAGAGGGAATGAAGTCATTCCTGAAGCATCTGTTTTCATAAATAGCTTTCAAGGCAAAGATATTGATATTTATTATGTAACGAATAATTCTTCCATGACGGCGGAACGTTTTCAAGCAAAACTATTAAGGATGGGGATTCATGCTTCTACAGATCAAATTATGACTTCGTCAATTGCGGCTGCTACGTATTGTAAACAGCATTTTGAAGGTGCGAAAGTTATGATGATTGGAGAAGAGGGGCTTGAACAAGCACTGCGATCGGAAGGTTTTGTCATAACGGATGAAAATCCTGACGTTGTAGTAGTAGGGATCGATCGGAATATCACTTATGAAAAACTGTCCAACGCGGCATTATCCATTAGGAACGGTGCCCATTTTATTGCAACAAATGGCGATAAAGCTTTCCCGACGGAGAGAGGTCTCGTTCCAGGAAACGGTTCATTCGTCAAGCTATTAGAAACAGCTACCGATCGTGAGGCGACCATTGTCGGCAAACCTGAACCGTATATGTTGGAGTTCATACGGCAACGCGGCTATTCGAAAGAGGATATGGTGATGATCGGAGACAATTACGACACGGATATCCAAGCAGGAATCCGCTTCGGCATTGATACGATTCATGTTAGCGGAGGCGTAACGGATCGGGCAACAGTTTTGAAGAAAGACATGCAACCGACGTATTTGTTTGACAGCTTGACCGATTGGAAATAAATAAAAGAAAAGCGAACCGATATTCGGTTCGCTTTTCTTTTAAAACAAAGGGTTCTCCTCGATGAATTGATAAATTTTTTCGGTTAATTCTTCAGGAGTATCCGCTTCAACAATTTCGCCATTTACAAGAGCATACAATGATTCCGCACAAGTTGTGCAGTAGCTCAAACAGCCGTATTCAAGTACATCTATATTTGGATCTTTTTCTAATGCTTCTAATGTTTCCTGTGAACCGTTTGCAAGATTACTCATGCAAAATTCGACAATCGGATTCACGATGATCACCTCGCTACTTGGCATGCTACTCTTTTTTTCGTCGCCCGTCAATTTCCATGTCTTATTGTGAAATATCTCACAAACTGTTATAATCGAAGATGGAAAAACTACGGAAATTAATTTATCTTTATTCAATGAAAGATTTCTACGAGAAAAGCAGCATTGTACTGTTATTTTTCAGGAAGTCCAAATGTGTTTAACGATCATTTGTATAAAGATAGGTCGTCGGCGGATGTTTGTAGAATTTAAGATGAAAGAATAGGGTTCGCGATGCCATAAGAACACTTCTACAAGATGTCAGTTAGTAGAAATTCAGTTAATGAGCGATCATAGATCGGATTGAGAGCGATTGCGAAATTCATCGATGATTGTATGGCATGCATTGGGTTTGTCAAGAGAGTGCTGTCTGTGAGAGGGATTTGCACATTGTTGACTCGCGATGTAATGAACAAGGAGGTTCATCCGAACAAAATAACGCTGAAATGCAATTGAAAAAAGGAGATTGTCATGAGAAAACTTGTACTATTAGGCGCGGGCTATGGGAATATGCGTATATTGCTACGCCTGCTTAATAAGGATTTACCGGACGACGTAAAGATTACGCTCATCGACAGAACGCCGTTTCATAGTCTTAAAACAGAATTCTATGCATTAGCGGCCGGTACTGCCCCAGACTCGGATATTCGAGTGGCATTGCCAGAACATGAGCAATTAGAATTCATTGAAGGAGAAGTATCCAAGATTGACTTGGAGGAAAAAGCAATTAAGCTTGGGGACGGCAAGGCAGTTCAATACGATGAATTGGTAATCGGACTCGGATGTGAGGATAATTACCATAATGTACCGGGGGCGGCCGAGTATACGAACAGTATCCAAACGATCGGAAAATCAAGACTCACGTATAATAAGCTATTGGACTTAGGCGGAGGCGCAACCGTCGGAATTGTCGGAGCAGGTTTGAGCGGGATTGAACTTGCGAGCGAATTGCGGGAGAGTAGGCCTGATTTGAAGATCAAACTATTTGATCGAAGCCCAAGGATTTTGAAAGACTTCCCTGAGCGTTTAAGTAATTATGTAAAAGACTGGTTCGATAAACATGATGTAGAAGTGATCGCGAATTCGAATATTACAAGAGTTGAAGAAAACGCCCTTTATAATCATGAGGATGAAATCATGGTGGATGCTGTCGTTTGGACAGCTGGCATTCAATCTGTATCCATTGTACGTGAATTGGACATTGAGCAAGATAGAGGCCGTATCGTCTTAAATCAGTACCACCAAGTTCCAAATTATACAGACGTCTATGTCGTTGGTGACAATGCAGCCCTTCCACACGCTCCAAGCGCCCAATTGGCAGAGGAACAAGCTGAGCAGATTGTCAAAGTGCTTCGCCATATTTGGAACGGAGAAGCATTACCCGAAAAGATGCCTGAAATTAAGTTAAAAGGATTTATGGGTTCATTAGGGAAAAAGCAAGGCTTTGCTTATCTTGCTGATCGTACCGTCACTGGACGCATTGCAAGACTTTTGAAATCCGGAGTTCTTTGGATGTACAAATGGCACAATGGTTAATTAAGTTTAGTAACGTTGTTATATGAAAACAAAACTCCCTCATTCATCTTTGTAAGAGGGAGTTTTTCTCAATTATAGTACTCTCATTATCATTCTTGCACGACAAAACCGTGCTTTTCTAACTCAGCAAAAACAGGCTTTAATTGAATATATCCTTCCCCTACAACTTCATCTTCAATCATGACTAAAGGATAGAAGTATTCGTCATCCAACACTTGTTGGGCAATCTCTTTCTGTCTCTCATCTGTTATGTCCGATTCGATGTCGATGTATTCGATAGCATATGGCTGATCCGGGTATTTACGGTCAATTGCGGCTTGTAGCCATTCGTAAGTATCTTTTGATGAAGGGGCGTTGACACAGCTTGCACATATAATATCTGCACCATAAATTTCAATTTTCACCCTCTGTTTCTCCACGTGATCATTCCCTTTCCTATTCTATATTGGATTTTTTAATGAATCCAGTTTATACTTAGTATAAAGAAAGGGGAGACATAAAACAATGAATGATACAGCAATGATGGAACCAGTACAAGAAGTTTTAAATAAATTACGTCCTTTCCTATTACGTGACGGGGGCGACTGTGAATTGGTCGATATTGAAGAGGGCGTTGTAAAACTTCGCCTATTAGGCGCATGCGGTACTTGCCCGAGCTCTACAATTACGTTGAAAGCGGGAATCGAGCGTGCATTGTTAGAAGAAGTTCCTGGTGTAGTGGAAGTTGAACAAGTATTTTAATTAATCGAAAAGGCTGTCCTATGCGCATTTTGCAGGACAGCCTTTTCTTATTTATATGGTGAAAGGGTTCATTGCGCACTCAATTCTCTAATTTCTTGCCATCTATTTTTTGCCATTTCAATGATTTGGGGCTCTGTAGATGTTCGTTGACTTTCAATGACGCGGGATAGATTGCGGATTGTCGATTCCTGATCGCCGATTCGATAGGATAATTCGGCCATCATGTAGAGGACTCTCATCTCGGACATTTGAGTGCCTACAAAGTCACCTTCGCTAAAAGCCTCGGTGTACAAGTCCCGTGCAATGGAAGTGAATCGCTTTTCCTCCTCTTGATCCCCTTTTTCTCGGTAGAGCCATGCTAAGCGTAAAGTGATCCCCGCCATTGTCAGGGGCTTCTCTTTCTTAATAGTAGCGCTTAAATAAGCTAATTTATACGTTTCAATCGCTTCTTCAATCGTTCTTTCATTCCCGAAAGATCTTCCGCTCCAAAGGGAAGTAATTGTATTAGTAATTTCATCTTTTGTGCCGGCTGGAAAGAATTTGGAGAACTCCTCTGTGAATGAAAACCCACAATGCTCACATACAGCAACATTGTAATAAAGCGGGTGGATATCTGGGTCAGAATAAACGGGTTTGAAGTCACTATCATGCTTGGCAACGCGGACAAATCTTGATCTGATTTTTGTTGTAGTAAATTTCTCCCTACAGTTCAAGCATTCAACATTCTTGACATAAGTAGGACTTATATTCATGTGACATCATCCTTTCGTACTAATCGTCTTATTATAGCGCATCTTTGATGTTTATGAGCAAATATTATTGCGTAATTGACAAAATGATTGATATGATAGAAAAAAAAGCAGGAAGGTGGATGTAAATGACACAATATGTTGAACTTACTGAAGCTGCGGCTTTCCGTGTGAAAGAGATGATGGCCCATAACGGAGAGGAAGGTTCATATCTCCGGGTCGCAGTGAACGGTGGAGGATGCAGCGGACTGACATACGGATTAGGATTCGAAGAAACAAAATCGGATGAAGACCACTTGCTCATGCAGCATGGTATACAAATAGTCGTCGCCAAGGATGATGCGGCCATTTTAGAAGGAACAAAAGTTGATTATAAAGAGTCCTTAATGGGCGGAGGCTTTACGATCGACAATCCAAATGCAATCGCTTCTTGTGGCTGTGGAACGTCTTTTAGAACGGCGAAAAAGGTTGGAACACCAGAAGCTTGTGATTGAAAAGTAGAAAGCATAGGACGGAAGGGATTTTCCCTTCCTTTTTAAATGGTTATTTTAACGTTAAAGTGTTGAAAACCCCTTATAAAAAGGCTACTATTATATAGTAGAAGTTTGTCGAAGAGAGACAAAGGCCAGGACTGAGTAAATCGTCATATAACCGACTTTTAATCGGGCCCGGCACATAATAAATTCAAAGGTGGTTTCGATTTTCGTGAAAAGACCGACAATCTTAGTATTAGGTGCGGGTTACGGCGGTTTATCAGCAGTCGTCAACTTGCAAAAATCAGTAGGTGCAGACGAAGCAGATATCGTATTGATCAATAAACATGATTATCACTACGAGTCTACTTGGTTACATGAGGCAGCGGCAGGGACATTGTCTCCTGAACAAGTCCGTTATCCAATTAAATCTGTCATCAACGAAGGAAAAGTGAAATTTATCGAGGCGGAAGTACAAGCGATCGATATACAAGGTAAGGTCGTAACTACTAACGTCGGTACACATACGTATGACTACCTTGTCATTTCCTTAGGCTTCGAAGGTGAAACGTTCGGTATTACTGGCTTGGACAAGTACGCACTTTCGATTGCGAACGTAAATGCAGCACGTCAAATTCGCGAGCATATTGAATATCAATTTGCAACATGGTCTCTTGAAGATGAGAAAGATGATAGCCGTTTGACAATCGTTGTCGGCGGAGCTGGTTTCACTGGTATCGAATTCTTAGGAGAATTAGGCAACAGAGTTCCTGAGCTTTGCAAAGAATTTGATGTACCACAAGAAAAGGTTCGTGTCATCTGTGTAGAGGCAGCTCCAATGGTATTGCCTGGCTTCGACCCAGAATTAGTTGATTATGCAGTTAGACAATTAAAAGCGAAAGGAATCGAATTCTCAATTGGAACGCCAGTTGTAGAAGCGACTCCTGAAGGCGTTAAAATTAAAAAAGGCGAAGATGAATTCGAGTTCATCAAAGCCGGTACAGTCGTATGGGCAGCGGGTGTTCGAGGCAACCGTCTCATTGAAGAGACTGGCATCGAAAACATGCGTGCCCGTGTCAAAGTCGAAAAAGATCTTCGTGCTCCAGGGCATGATGACGTATTCATCATCGGTGACTGCGCTTTGATGATCAATGAAGAAACGAATCGTCCTTATCCTCCAACTGCACAAATTGCGATGCAACAAGGGGATATGTGTGCAAATAATATTATCGCTTTGATGAAAGGCGAACGTACTTCCGATTTCGTTCCTGATTTGAAAGGAAGCATTGCATCATTGGGCGATGACGATGCAATTGGAGTGGCTTTCGGCAAGAAAATGACTGGCAAGAAAGCTTCATTCATGAAGAAAATGGTTGATAATCGTGCGCTCTTCATGATTGGTGGCGTCGGTTTAACATTGAAAAAAGGTAAGTTCAATCTTCTAAAGTAAGGTGACTTAAACTAATGTATAGCCTATTAGTCCACTCTTTGAAGTGAGAGGCTAACAGATATTGAATGACGTTAAAGCATCTCCTATTTTATTGGCAGATGCTCAGACTGTAGACAAAGTATCTTTTTACTTTGTCTACAGTCTTTTTAAGGATTGTAGCCACTAGATAGGTGTTTGCCCAGCTTGACTTGAAAACGCTTGCCAAGGAAGGCAATCTAAGAACGCCACGTCCTAGAGGTGCCTTAATTTCTGCAAAGAACGCAGAAATACGGCCAATCGAACCCTTCGCCGTTCGATTGGCAACGGTTGCATGACTCGCTTCCCGCGAGCCCGCGCGAAGTCGAGCGAAGACCCGAATAGAACTTGAGGTTCATGAGGGGACGAGCGAGACGAGCAACGCCGTATGCGAGCGTTTGTCAACAAGCTGAGCATCTGCCTATTTTATTGGCAGATGCTTTTTTCGGAGGTGATTCCGTGCCGACTGCGAAGCGTGGGAACGTATGGCTTGGCGCGTCAGGCTTAGTGATGAACCGCATGGGAGAATGGCTAGTCGTTCGTAAAACATATGGGGGCTTAAAAGGGGCCTGGTCTTTTCCTGCAGGGTTTGTAGATGGTGGAGAAACAGCCGATGCCGCTGCGATTCCAAGAGGTTAAGGAAGAAACAGGTGTGGATTGCAATTTGGAAGGAATGATCGGTTTTCGCACTGGTGTATTAAATGGACAGATCAGTGATCATTTAGCGATATTTTTACTGCGTCCGAAGAACGAGGAGCAACAATTTGCACCTGACGTCAATGAGATTTCAGAAGTCGCTTGGAAAACGCCTTTTGAGCTTAAGGAGGATCCGAATGTGTCGGCAATGATTCGTGAAATAGCAGATGAGGCGATCGAATCAGGATTATATCAAATGAATGAAATAAATCCTGGGGATTGGTTCGGCTATACTTCTTATAAGCTGCTTTTCAAGAAATAGTTTTGACAAATCAATGACCTTACGTGCGTTCTATTGAAAGGTTTCATCTCTTCCTGTAAAATGTTGAGTGGAAAACGGAGGTAGTCGACTTGGGACAAATTTCACTAGTGGAAGTCATTTTATCTATCCTTATTTTCATTGTCATGTTTTTCGGCATCGGCTTCTTGTTGAATATGCTGCTTCGTATGACATGGCTAATGGCGATTCTATATCCAATTGTTGTCGTCTTGATCATTGATGATGTGCGTGTATTTGAATATTTCACAAAACCGAAGTATGCTTTCGGTCTACTTGGAGATAAAATAGTTTCCCTACATGCTGTCGACATTATCATTTTGTTAAGCGGATTGGTTGGAGCGATTATATCTGGATTTGTGATAAAAGCATTGCGAAAACAAGGTTATCAAATGTTTTAAAATAATATTGGCTGAACGCTCATTTTTTAATACGAGTGCAGATCGATAAGGTGAATGCAGCAAGCGCATGTTACGTTTTTCTAATTGAATGAATGGTAACAGGCTCGTTTAAACTCAGATACAATTATGAGGTGTTTGATAAAAACGGTGTACCGAAGACAAATTGTCTATAGGTACACCGTTTTTAATTTGCTAAATACCTTAAATGATAAATGAGTACGTAATCACTGAGATAAGAATGCCAGTTACTGAACCGGCAAATACTTCACTTGGCTTATGCCCTAATAGCGTTTTTAGCTCTTGTATTTTCTGCTGGCCGTCTTTATGTGACCAGCCTTTCATCTCTTGCACAAATGTTTGAAAATCAATTCGCATTTGATTAATGATCAGAGCCTGTTGTCCCGCCTGATAGCGTATCCCTGTCGCGTCAAACATAACGATGACAGCAAAGATGGCAGATATGGCAAACAATGTCGAATCCAGTCCCGCCTCATAGGCTACAGCTGTCGTCAATGCAGACACGGCGGCGGAATGAGAGCTTGGCATACCCCCTGTCGAAGTCATTAATTTCCAATCTAACTTCTTTGAAAACAGATAATGGATAGGAATTTTTACAAATTGAGCGAAGAAAATCGCAAATAATGCCGCTAGGAGCGGAGTATTTTGAAAAAGAGCCATCGATCATCCACTCCTTTTTGAAAAAGTAGAAAAATATATAATTATTATACCATCAATCGCACTATGTGAAAGGATATTCCGAAGTTCGAATAATTCTTTTTTGTTCAGCGGTAGTTTAAGATATAATAAAGGTGAATGAAAAGTGGGAGGTTGTCAAATGAAAACAAATATTCTACAGCCAGACTTCAATGAAATCAAATGTGATGTACTGTTAGTAGGGGTACCTGAGCATCCAGAGAACGTAACAGGATGGTCGGTATTTGAGGAATCTTTTAGTCCGCGACTGATTGATTGGATTAAGTCTGGGGATATTCAGACCGAATTTAAAAAGATCGTTAAAATGCCTTCGTTGCAAAAGAACGGATATGACCGTGTAATGTTTGTTGGCCTTGGACCTTCTAAAAAATTGACGGAGGACCGCTTGCGGCAAATATTTGCAGCAGCAGGAAAAGAACTTAAAAATGTAAAAGCTTCTTCAGTCGCTGTTTGGACATCGCCTTTTACGAATGAAGATGTAAAATGCGAGGATGTCGTATTTGCAGCAGCTGAAGGGATTGGCCTCGGCAGCTATCAGTTTGAAGGCTACAAAACAGATTCAAATGAAAAAGACGTTGTTCTCGAAACATTATCCTTTTTAACGAACGCTGATGAGGATGAGATGAAAGCGGCATTTGAAGTTGGGAAGACATATGCGGAAGCTGTCAATTCCGCTCGAAACTTAGTGAACTTGCCTCCGAATATGCTGACAGCTACCAAAATGGCAGATTATGCGACAAAATTGGCGGAAAAATACGATTTTGAAATTGAGGTATTAGGTAAAAAAGAGATGGAAGAGTTAGGCATGGGTGCCATCTTAGCAGTCAATAAAGGGTCTGTTGAAGAGCCGCGTTTAATTGTAATGAAGTATGCGGGCACTGATCAATGGGAAGATGTTGTCGGGCTTGTCGGCAAAGGAGTTACATATGACACAGGTGGCTATTCATTGAAGCCTCGTGAAGGCATGGTCGGCATGAAAGGTGATATGGGAGGCGCTGCAGCTGTTTTAGGAGCAATGCAAATTATCGGAGAGCTGCGTCCTTCTAAAAACGTTATTGCTGTTATCGGCTCGACTGACAATATGATTTCCGGAGATGCTTTCAAGCCGGACGATGTCATTACATCTTTAAGCGGCAAGACGATTGAAGTATTGAATACGGACGCGGAAGGCAGATTGGTGTTAGCTGATGCTGTAACGTACGCGAAGCAGTCCGGAGCAAACTATGTCATTGATATCGCTACTTTAACAGGCGGTGTTATTGTTGCGTTAGGCAATGATAAAACGGGTGCTTTGACGAATAATGAAGCGTTCTTCGAAGAATTCATGGAAGCATCGTTAGAAACTGGAGAGTTCGTCTGGAGACTGCCTTTAACTGAGAACGATAAAAAGAGAATCCGCAAAAGTGAAGTTGCCGATTTAAATAACTCTCCTGGAAGAGATGGCCATATGATCTTTGGTGGTGGTTTCGTCGGTGAATTTGCGGAGGATACACCTTGGATTCATTTAGATATCGCTGGGACGTCCGATGCGTCAGCACCCCATGATTTAGGTCCAAAAGGCGGCACAGGGGTAATGGTACGTACTTTGGCTACTTTCATCGAGAGAATGGCTGAGAAAGAGCAATCATAAAGTAAATGAAATGTTTAACATCCGTTCGTTGGTCATTACAAAACGAGCGGATGTTTTTTTGGGGGGAGATTTTTTGGAGGAAATAAAAGTTGTCTATGCATTTATACAAAATAGTGAGGGTCAAGTATTAATGGTTGAAAACCATGAGGGGCATTGGTCTTTTCCTGGGGGAAGAGTAGAAAAGGGAGAAACTTTAGCAGAGGCTGCAGTACGCGAGGCATATGAAGAAACGAACTTAATCATTAAAATAGGAAATATCATGGCCATTGACGAAGTAAAGTTCTCAGAGCGGAATCATCATGCGATTTTCTTTACTTTTGAAGGAAAGATCATTAGTGGTAACGAGGAAATTAAAATGCCTGAAGAAATATTCGATATTGAGTGGGTCGATATGGATCAAGTTGAACGAAGGGCACCTTATTTAAATGGCATTCATAAAGTTTTGTCAGGTAATGCACCTTATTTTAATCAAGGAATACGGTAAGTTTATACTAAATGTACGGTAGTTCATAGAAAAAATAGTGGAACGAATAGGATTCGCAGGGATGTTGCCAGAAAGTGAACCTAATTGTGCAAGAATGGGCATTCGCCCCTCTACATACCGCCCGATTCGAATAGGATAGGTGAGAAAGGGGGATGACGAATGCCACGGTATGGCAGATTTGGCAGAGGACCTTATGGTCGTGGATTTGGAGGTTATGATGGATTCGGTTTTGGATTTGGAGGACCATTTTTAGGTGGATTGGTAGGCGGTTTCCTCGGGAATGCATTGTTCCCTTCTTATCCATATAATTATGGTGGTTTTTCTCCATTTTACGGTGGATTTTCACCATATCCATTTTATTCACCTTTTGGATTTCCGTATTATTAAAAAAACACACCCGGTTCCTTTCGTTAGGAACAGCGGGTGTGTTTTTTAATCCTTTAATTGTTTGTTCTTCGTCGCTTCAGCAACGACTTCTTTTAAATCATCACCGACGGTACGATCAGTAGGTTTGACGCCGGACATATATGCCGCACGCCCCATTAGATGTCCTCCAATCGGCGATGTGATGAAGAGGAAAAGGATCCCTAAGAGGAGCTGTATACTGAAATGCCCCTCCTTCAACCAAAAATGAAAGAAAACGCCTAATAGAATACTTAGAACGCCTAATGTGGCGCTTTTCGAAGCTGCATGAGCACGCGTATATACATCTGGCAGCCGTAAAATACCGATCATTGTCACAATCGTGAACAATACACCGACTACGATAGGGACAATTATTAAAATATTAGTGAGGACGTTCACGTTCGATAATCTCTCCTCTCTCGATGAATTTGGAGAAGGAAACCGTTCCGATGAAAGACATAATCGCAATCAATAAAATAACATCGATAAAAAATGGAGTATCAAAAAGAATCGACAGGAGAGCAATCGATGAAATGAGCATAACTCCGATACCATCAAGAGCAATCAACCGATCTGGAACGGACGGCCCTTTGAAGACGCGGTACATAATTCCGCACATCGACAAAATAACGAAGATGAGACTGCACCATATAAAAACTGTCATGCCCGGCTCACCTCCATAATCGCTTTCTCAAAAGAATTTTTGATTGACCAGATTGCTTCGTCCACGTCATCTACATCGATCGAATGGATGTACAATGTCTTTTGATCGTCAGAAACGTATAACACAATTGTTCCTGGTGTTAACGTGATCAAACTCGATAAAAGCGTAATTTCCCAATCATGGTCTAAATCGGTCGGCATTGCAAAAATCATTGGTTGAATATCCAATTTCGGCTTAATGACGAGCGATAAAACGGATAGATTTGATAAAGTCAATTCTTTGAAAAATAACAATGTCAGTTTAATTGCCGCCCAAAGCCGCCATATATACAACCTGGAAGGAAAGAAACGTCTTGCAACTATAATCAGTATCAATCCGATTAAATAACCAATAATGAATGTAGTTGCATTGAATGAAGAATTCATGAACATCCATACAACAGCTACAAAGAAATTCAATAATATTTGAAAGGCCATCGACATCAACTCCTTTATCCTCGCATTCATTAACTGCTCCCCTTCTCAATTTATAAGCCGTTGTTCACCGATAGATTGTAAGAAGGGGCAACAGTTCGGCAATGCCCGATTTGTACCACTATCAATTAATGAGCAATGTCCACTAATGAAAGTTTACTTTAGCACTGCGTCAATATAGATCGATGGTTGCAGTAATACGTCCGTGGCATCAGCTATATATGGAGCGAACCATTCTACCCCGATTCCATACAGAACGGATAGCAATACTAATGAAAGCGTAGGAATCATCATTTGTACATAAGGCTTCGTTTTCGTTTTCGGCAGATTCTGTGGCTCTCCCCAGAACGCATAAATGAAAATCCGAATAACTGATAGCAGCACGATAAGGCTCGATAGCAAAATAATAATGCTGCCCCAAATATGCTCTGCTTCAAAAGCTCCGCGTACTATGAGCAATTTTCCTATGAAGCCGCTCAGTGGCGGAATACCCGCTAATCCGAAAGCTGCAATTAAATAAAACCAGCCCAAGGCAGGATGTGTTTTCATCAATCCGCCCATTTTCCTTAAATTCGATGTCCCGGTTACATAAATGATCATGCCGATCAGCAGGAATAGCGCCGCTTTGATCAACATGTCATGAACGAGATAAAATACTGCACCAGACAGACCGGATTCATTCATTTGAGCCGCACCGTAGAGAATAACGCCTACTGCGATGACGATATTGTAAATAATGATCTGTTTTAAATCAAAATAAGCAAGGGCGCCGATACATCCTGCGATAATTGTCAGAATGGATAAAGCCATCAAAATCCCATGCGTAAAGGCCATGTCATGCACGAAAAACAAAGTGTACGTCCGCATAATCGCGTAAATACCAACTTTCGTAAGCAATGCACCAAACAAAGATAATACAGGAATAGGAGGTGCAGCATACGATCCTGGAAGCCAAAAATAAAGCGGGAACAATGAACCTTTAATGCCGAATACGATGAGCAATAATATCGCAATGACAGAAATGATGGCAGGTTGTTCGATTTGAGCAATCTTGGCAGCTATATCGGCCATATTCAACGTCCCTACAACGGAATAGAGCATTGCAACTGTAATGACAAATAAAGCGGATGAGACAACATTAATAATTATGTACTTAATCGATTCACGCAACTGTTTCTTTTCACCGCCTAAGACGATGAGTAAGTAAGATGCGATGAGCAGAACCTCGAAAAAGACAAACATATTGAAAATATCGCCTGTTGTAAACGCACCATTCACACCTGTAATCATAAAGAGGATTGCAGGGTAATAAAAGTATTGTTCGCGTCCTTTACCAATCGTAGGAAAGCTGTACAGAACGATAAAGAAAGTGATGAGCAACGTTGTTGTCACTAAGATGGCCGAAAACATGTCAGATACCATCGTAATTCCAAAAGGTGCAGGCCAGCTTCCTAAAGTGACCGTTTGTATCCCTTCCTGCTTTATAGTCCAAATCAAGTAGAACGAAGAACAAAGGCTTATAAGCAAACCGATCACAGTCAATACCCGTTGCGTCTTGACTTGCTCTTTAAAAAATAAAAGAAGAATCGCGAAAAGGAATGGCAGAATGATCGGAAATAAAAGCAAGTTAATCATGTTCGTCATTTCCTTTCATCAGATTCATATTATCAGTCTTATGCACGGCGTAAGCACGGTAGGCCATGACGAGTATGAATGCCGTCACACCGAAACTAATTACGATGGCAGTCAAAATGAGCGCTTGTGGAAGGGGATCCGCAAAATCCGTCACGCCTTCCAATAGGACGGGAGGTGAAGCTCCACCTAAGCCGCCCATTGTTAAAATAAGAAGATGGGCACCATGGCTTAACAAACCTGTTCCAACAATGATTTTAAGCAAGCTTCTTGACAGGATTAGATAGACCGCGGCGGTAAATAGGACCCCGATCAAAATGGCCATTAAAAACTCCATTATGAATCCCCTCCGATCGCTTGAATAATAGTAATAGCAGAGCCGACGACGACGAGATAAACACCTGCGTCAAAAATCATCGCCGTATGGAGAGAAGTTTCCCCAAATAAAGGCAAATTGAAGTCGTCAAAAGCATGGGTGAAGAATGGAACGTTAAAAAATATGGAACCTGCGGCAGTGCCTAAAGACAGTAGGAGGCCGATCGCCGTAACGACCGTAAAATTAAATGGCAATGCCTTCTGTACAGTTTTTAAATCGAATGATAGGAGCAGAAGGACGATTGCTCCTGTCGTCAGAAGACCGCCTACAAATCCGCCCCCGGGTGTATAGTGCCCTGCAAAGAAAATATGAATCGAAAAAAGAAAGATGATGAAAAACACGACTTTCGTTGTCGTCTGTAATATGACGTCATTTGTCCTCATCTAATTTCTCCTTTCTTGCCAAACGAAGTTTAATCATACCTAAAACTCCGATACCTGCAATTGATAGAACAGCAATTTCGAATAATGTATCGAATCCACGGTAATCTACAAGTATAACGTTAACGATATTGCCCCCGCCAGCTTCTGTATGGACGGTGTCCTTATAATATTGTGAAATGGACTCAACAAATTTTTGAGAGTGCGTTGACAATGCCATTAATGTAACTGTTACACCGACACCTAAAGCGACAATCGCATTCACCAATTTTGTTTGCTTCTTTTCTCCGTGGTCGGATAAGGCAGGCAAATGTTTGAATGCCAACATGAATAAGGCTACCGACACGGTTTCAATAACTAATTGCGTCAAAGCCAAATCTGGAGCTTTGAAAATGACGAAAAATAGAGCAACTGAATAGCCGACCGCACCTAATGAAATAATCGCTCCGAGGCGTGTTTTCGAAAGTAACACAAAAATGACGGCTAACAACAGAATTACTCCATTCAACGCGGCATACATACTCACTTTCGAGAAACTGCTGAAATCGACAGCAAAGGCGTCCTTCATGAACAATACCACAATCATCATAATCGAAATGAAAGCGAATATATAAAGTAAGTACGACCGAATTAAACCGGTCATATAGGAGCGTGAAAGACGGTTCATGCCTTTCTCTCCAAAGGTCATCGTTGCATCGTAGAAAGCGTTCAATGAAAGATAATCGGGTTGTATAGAATAGTACTTTTGCCATTTTGACAATGATAAGTACAATAATGTACCAGCAACAATGACACCGATCGTCATCCATAATTCCGCAGAAGCAAATCCGTGCCATGCCGATACATGAATGGCGACTTCTGATGGATGTTCAAATGCATACGGTTGAGCGGCCATTACAGCCGGCTTCACAAGCCATTTACCAACTAGATTAGGTATGAAGAAAATAGTAATGACAAGAACCGCCAAAATAACTGGAGATAAAAGCATGCCAAATGGTGCTTCATGCGGTTCGTTCGGCAAGGATTCTGCTTTTTTCTTGCCTGCAAATGTCCTAAACACAAAATAGAAACTATAAATAAATGTGAACACACTTGCAATCCAAGCTATGACAGGGAATAAGAAGCCCCACGTGTCAAAGTTGAACAAATTAAATTGCCCAATTGCAAGCATCGATTGCAAAAACATCTCTTTACTTAAAAAGCCATTGAAAGGCGGCAAACCAGCCATTGACATGGAACCAATGAAGGCAACTGTGAAACTGATTGGCATGATGCTCATTAATCCGCCTAATTTCCGTATATCCCTCGTCCCAGTTTCATGATCAACGATACCTGCAATCATAAACAAACTGCCTTTAAATGTCGCATGGTTGATCAGGTGGAAAATAGCAGCGAACATAGCAAATGTAAAAATCTGTTCGTCCGAATGGAACGTAATTGCTCCTGCACCAAGAAGCGACATAATCAGTCCAAGCTGGCTGACCGTTGAGAAGGCTAAGATCGCTTTCAGATCAACTTGTTTCACGGCAAAGAAAGAGCCCCAAAATAAAGTTAATAGGCCAATGCCGGTGACGAGCCAAATCCATAATTCAGATGCTGCATAAATCGGCGTAAACCGTGCAACTAAGTAGATTCCTGCTTTTACCATCGTAGCAGAGTGCAAATATGCACTGACGGGCGTTGGTGCCTCCATTGCATCGGGCAACCAAATATAAAAAGGGAATTGTGCAGATTTTGTAAACGCTCCCAACAATATCAGAATAAGAGAAAGCGTAAAGAACTCGTGGTTAAAAAGTACATCCGAGTTTGCAATCAACTCCCGGATTGAAAAAGTATCGCCCATAATGCCAAGCAATGTAAATCCACCTAACATCATCAATCCGCCGAACACAGTAATCATCATCGATTTCAGAGCGCCGAAACGTGAGCCGTCGCGCGTATACCAATAACCGATCAGCAAGAATGATGAAATGGATGTCAGTTCCCAGAACAAGTACAGGGAAATGACATTATCCGACTGTACAACACCTAACATTGCGCTCATGAAAAGTAGAAGATAGACATAGAAGTTCCCTAATTTTTCCTTCTTTTTATCGAGATAAAAGATTGAATAGAGCACGACTAAAGAGCCGATTCCCGTAATAAGCAAAGTAAACAATAAACTTAGCCCATCCAAATAGGAGACAAACGAGATGCCCATTGAAGGGATCCATTGCAATTCAGATATTGCATGTCCACCATCCATCGTAGTAGGGATAAATGTTGCATAATAAATGAATAACAGTACAGGAATGCTTAGTACAAACCAACCAGTATGTATGCCTTTCATTTTTCTAAAGAGGAAAGGAATGAAAATAGCAGCCACAATAGGCAGGAATATTAAAAGTACAAATTCCAAGTAAATCCTCCTTCCAACATTGAATTATTATTCTTTGCATTGTGTAAAAGTATAACGCAAAATGAACGGGTTTGCATGGCTTACTCACTAACTTTGTTGCGTGAATCGAATCTCTTCCTATATTATAGAGAGTGAAAATAAATCGGAGAAAACGTTTATCGGGGTGCAAAATGAGAAATCCTTATGTGTTCGGTTATTTGCCATTTGTCACAATCTCCCTTTTCAGTTTGACATTTGGGGTTTATTTAGTCGGTTTTTCGGTGAATCTATTTAAACAGATTGGTCTTTACGCAGGAATGAGGGAGTTTTTGACGGATGTCCAGCTTCGGATTTTTCTGTTGATCATCTATGCTTTACTTTTTTTTATGGTATTTTCGGCAATGAAGTTAATAGCGGAAACGATTCACGAAACGGCGATGCTCTTTTTTTCAAAAGATGCGATGGGCGAGTCCTATAGCAAGGCGAAAAGTGGAAATTTGATCTATTTTTTCGGGGCTGTCGCTTCTGTCGCGGGCATTCAGTCACTGAAAGTGCTCATCATTCTTTTTTTATTGACAACATTCGTTTATTTCGTATTTGTAGTGTACATATTGAGCAAATATATGACAATAGGGAATACAATTGGGTTGATGGTTTTCGAAATAATGGTTTGGAGCGTCCTATTATCCGTAATTATTTATATTTTATTGAAATTGTACAACGGTGTACTTGCAAGTTTACCGTTTGAATTGAAAAAGACAGCTTGAAATAGCGAAATCGGCGAATAAGGAAAGTACCTTATTCGCCGATTTTTATTAGTCTTGCAATAAAGAAGAGAATGCCCGTATATGAATCTTTTGGTCACTATACCGTTTTATTGGTGTCGGTTGATCGTACCCAATCCAAACAGCTGTCGTGTAATGATCATTCAACCCTGCAACCCATAGGTCTTTATAATGATCGGTCGTACCAGTTTTTGCACCAGTATAAGAAGTTGTATAGCTGATTCCTCTTCCCGTCCCATTCAAAACAACGTCTTTCATTAGATCTCGTATCGTTGAAACAGTTGAAGAGGACCAAACGTCTACTGTAGTGTCCTTCCATTCATAGAGGACATTGCCTTCCCGATCTTTTACCTGCCTTATCGAGCGAGCAGGCTTAAACGTTCCGTCTATGAAACTTGAATAGCTTGATGACAATTCATAGGGTGTTACGCCATGCTGGAAGCCACCAAGTGCAGCTGCGTACGTATAGTCGGCTTCAGTAACATGCTGGAAATTGAAAGGTTTCGTAAAATGAAAGGCATTTTCAATCCCGACTCTTCTCAATAGACGAACTGCCGCAGTGTTATGGCTATGTCGGAAAGCTTCCATCGCGGTCGTCATACCGTAAACATACCCACCGATATTTGTTGGACAATAGGAGCCGATACAAATAGGACTGCTATCGATCGGTGTGTTTGCATGATAAGGTCCGCTTTCAAAAAAAGGCGCATACACCAAAATTGGTTTAATGGCAGATCCTGGTTGTCGAATCGCTTGAAATGCCCGGTTAAAATCTGATTTCCGGTACTCTTTGCCGCCATATACACTAACAACCTCCCGCGTTTCATTGTCTATGACAACTGCTCCTGCTTGTAAGCCATCCGCACGGAGAATTGCATTCAGAGCCGTTTCATCGTGTCGTTGTTTCTCTGAGCTGAGGGCAGTTTCGATAATGAGGCCATTTGAAGAAACGTCGGCGACTCTATTTCTTAGTTGTTCATGTAGTGAACGCTTTTCGTCTTCAGAAGCTGCATTCTTCAGCTTTGCATGATAACCTTCGACTTCACCTATTAATTCTGTCAATTCGTTGAAAACGAAGGAGCTATACATGGCGAAATTGCCTGCTTTCTTTTTAATAGTTAATTCAATAGGTGTCGCTTTGTAATTGCTGCTTTCTTCTTCTGTTATAACACCATTTTTTTGTAGAACGTCTATGAGCCTTTCCTGTCTTTTTTTCGTACGGTCAAAGTGACGTAGCGGATCGTAGAGAGAAGGGTTATTCGGTATGGCGGCGATGAAAGCCATTTCTGCTTCCGACAATTCGCCCAACGGACGGTTAAAATAATAAGTGGCAGCAGCACCGACCCCATATACCCGATTGCCAAAATACATTTCATTCAAATAGCTTTCTAATATTTCTTCTTTTGAACTTTGCTTTTCCAATTCTGCTGCGTAAAGCAATTCTTTAAATTTCCTTTCGTACGTTTTTTCTGTAGAAAGGAATCGCATTCTCACTACTTGCTGTGTAATTGTGGACGCCCCTTGCTGTACATCATCAGCAGCGGCATTTACAGCAAAGGCCCGAACGATGGCGGCAATATCATAGCCACGATGATCGAAAAAGCCTTGGTCTTCACTCATTAAAAATAGTTGTTGAAGAAACATTGGTATCGAATCCAATGGGAGAGGATCTCTCCACTCTACATATTCCTCTGAAAATATTTTTCCATTGCGATCGGTTAAAAGAATCGGATTTTTATTGTTTGGGGCAGAAAGTTCAATGGAATCTTCAAGTGATGACTTCATCGTCGTTGTTTGATGCCATTCATTTGCAATTGCATTTTGGACACAGACTAAAATGAGAGTCATGAGGATGATCGTAATAAAACCGATGATCTGTTTCAAATGCTATCCTCCCAAATTCGTACTATAAAAAATATAGCACACTTCTGTAGAAGCGTGCTTAGCTTGTTTGACAAACGCTCGCATACTGCGAATCGAACATTTAGTTTTCTTCATTTTTTATCGCGCCTATCCTCCTTCCGCGTGACATGGATCGAGAACATAAAAAAACTGTAGACAAAGAGAGAAGATACTTTGTCTACAGTCATTCTAAATGATCCGGTTGCTCATTGAGCGAAGGACTATAGTTGTCTTACGAACGTTCAATATGAGAGCGTCGTTCTTGACTCGATAGGAAATCTTCAAAATCTTGGACAGGCTTCTTTTTGGCGTAATAAAGGAACCCAAATCCTAATAAAAACAGGACACCCGTTAAAACAAAGACGGATGAAATGCCTATAAAACCACTGACAATCCCGCCAAACATCGGGCCGATTATATTGCCTAAAAACCTGAAGCTTGTATTGTAGCCCATTACTTCACCTTGTATGTCAATTGGTGCTTCGCGGCGAACAAGCGCTGTAGTGATTGGGATCATTCCTCCCATTGAAATACCGAACAGCAATCTGCAAATCATAAGCTGCCAGATGGAAGTGACGAATGCCTGTGGAATAATAAAGATGAATGATAGGAGCAATAAGGCGCCCAATACTTTTTCATAGCCGATTTCATCACCTAATTTTCCCCAACGGCGAGCAAATAGCAAATTGCCGACTCCTGCTGCGCTGAAAGTGAGACCTGCTAAAAATGCCACGTCTTTTGCATCTGTCAAATTGGCAACGTATAGCGATAATAAAGGCTGGATACTGAAGTTCCCGATTTGGATTAAAGCGGTGACGACCATAATATTCAGCATGAGGCGATGATGTAGAAGGCCACTCAAAATTGTTCTTCTGGAGTATTGGACCTTTTTTTCGGTTTTTACTTTCACTTGTTCTTTAATACCGAATAGGACGATAATTGCAGCGATGACGACTGAAAAAGATGTTATGATAAATGTATATTTGAAGCCGAATGCATCTGCCATTAACCCGCCTAATACCGGGCCGAACAATGTTCCCGTCACACTGCCCATTTGCAGCGTACCTAATCTTTTTCCTGCCTCTTCTCTTGCCGTCTGTGATGAGATGAATGCCAGTGAGGTAGGGATGAAACCTGTCACAACACCGTTTAATAACCGAAGTAAGAAGAATGCTTCTACGGAGTGGACAAAGCCCATAAGGAAGACGGATGTTGCAATTCCAAAGCCGTTAATAAGCAAGATCGGCTTAAAACCGTATTTATCCGCGATCCTTCCCCAAATTGGCGACATGATCAGAGCCGTAATGAATGTTGCTCCAAAAATGAGACCAGCCCATTTTTGTACGTAAGCATCTGAATGATCGCCAAACGTTTCGATATACAGAGATAAAAATGGCATAATCATCGTCATTGTTCCGGCTACAAGGAAGTTGGCAAACCAGATAATGATGAAATTCCGTTTTTGTATATTCATCGATGAAACCCGCTTTCTTTTCGTCGGACATTGATCTTTACAGAATTGACATTCCCTGTATCCGATCGCGTTAAACTACTATAAGGTCCATTATAAAACAATTCGGGAATCGAAGGAAGTTTCATGCTTATCAATCGATAAACAAAAGATGTTATGATAAACTTAATGGCGGTGACGAAAATGAAGAAAATGATAGGTATTTTCTCGATTCTTTTCACAATGATTATACTTTCTGCATGCGGAACAAAGGACAATTCACAGGAGGCTACGACTATGTATCCACAATTAACAAACGAAGTCGCTTCAAACGAAGCATTGGTCGTCATGAATACTACAATGGGCCCGATTAAAATTAAGCTTTTCCCAGAGAAGGCACCAAAAACAGTTGAAAACTTTTTGACTCACGCTGAAAACGGCTATTATGACGGCATTATTTTCCATCGTGTTATTCAAGACTTCATGATTCAAGGCGGAGATCCGACTGGCACAGGAATGGGCGGCGAAAGCATTTACGGATCTTCATTTGAAGATGAATTTACAATGGATCTATTTAACATTAGAGGCGCATTATCTATGGCGAATGCTGGTCCGAACACGAACGGCAGCCAATTTTTCATCGTCCAAAATCCGAATCCGCCAGCGTCAGCGGACCAACTGAAAAAGGGCGGATGGCCGGATGAAATCGCTGAAGCTTATGAAGAGAAGGGCGGCACACCACATTTGGATCAAAAGCATACGGTGTTCGGTCAAGTGATTGAAGGAATGGACGTTGTTGATAAAATTGCGGCAGCAAAAACTGGCGCACAAGATAAGCCTAAAGAAGATATTGCCATTGAATCGATCGAAATCCTTCAAAAATAATTAAGTAAGTTTTTGAAAAATGAACAATAAGGAAGTGTTCGGAAATGAACGTTATTTTAATGCCGTTCCTATATTTTCCGGAAGATAAATCAGAATACATTCCAGCAGCGTTTTCATTTGTCTTCTTTATGATTCTATTAGCAATTACGTTTACTTGGATTTTACGCAAATCTAAAAAACAAGAAGAAGAGACGAAGGAACTGGAAGAGAAAATTTTACGCGAACGCCGTGAAGCCAAAGAGAAACAGCAACCTATTGATTGAGGATGCTGCTACGTATAGACAAAAGGGTTGGACATTAATTTGATGTCCAACCCTTTTGTTTTTAAGTAGCTAACTTTAAATGCGTCTTGACTACAGGTAAAAAGCGCCCATTCGGAGCGTTCATCACCTTTTCGGAGTATAATTTTCCTTGAAAAAGAGATTATAGGAGAATTCCGAAGCTTTTCGAGTTTGACTATCGTTTAAGCATCCTTATTATAAGAATGCTGTTATGAATTCATTGCTGTAATGAATCGTTCGACGCCGTCTTCTACAACTGAGCGTGGAGCTGCTATGTTCATTCGAAGGAATCCTTTTCCTGCTTCTCCGTATTTTGAGCCTGGTTCAAGAGCTAATTTGCCTTTCTTCAAAAGCTTGTCCATCATTTCTTGTTCAGATAGCCCTGTGTTGCGATAATCGATCCATAATAAATAAGTCGCTTCTGGCTTGCGAATATGAATTTTTGGAACGGCCTCATGTAATTTGTCAATGACATAATCCATGTTGGAAGAGATGATTTCAAGTAGCTTATTTAACCACGGGCCACCTTCTTCATAAGCTGCGACAAGGGCAGAGGATGCGAAGGCGTTAAGGTCCATTTGACCGTGAGATAAGGCATTTTTCTGAAGAGCTTCACGGAGATCTTCATCTTTCGCAATCATAATCGCTGCTTGGACGCCTGCTAAGTTGAATGTCTTCGTCGGCGCTACGCATGTAATGACCCGTCCGCCAATTTCTTCGGCTACTTTTGCAAGAGGTGTATGTACAGACCCCGGTAATACCAAATCAGCATGAATCTCGTCTGACAGTACTAAAACGTTATATTTGTTGCAAAGCTCTAACATCTGTTTCAATTCTTCATTGGACCAGACGATCCCTGCAGGATTGTGAGGGTTGCATAAAATGAATAATTTGACATCTTTTTTTAAGCAACGCTCAAATTCCTCAAAGTCAATCGAGTATTTTCCCTTTTCTTCAATCATGCGGCATTCGACAATGTTTCTTTGCTGGTGGCCAGGCACATTGAAAAAAGGAGGATAAACAGGTGAAGTAATTAAAATATTGTCCCCTTCATTTGTAAAGGTTTCGACGACGGTCGCAATGGCAGGAACAACTCCATGATGGAAAAGCATCCATTCATTCTTCGTTTCCCAGCCGTGGCGTTCAGAAAGCCAGTTGCGGACAGCATCTTTGCATGCCGAACATATATAGGAGTATCCAAATATACCGTGGTCAAGCCTTTCCCTCATAGCTTCAATAACAGGTTCTGGCGCTTTGAAATCCATATCCGCTATCCACATCGGCAATACATCAGAAGCGTCTTCGAGACCATAAACAGCGGATATGTTCCCCCATTTAACGGATCTTGTATTTTTTCGGTCAATGACTTGCTCGAACTCTCTCATACTAAAATCCCCTTCTTTTCTTTTTTCTTTTTCCCTACTATGCTATCATAAATGAAAGAAAAGAAAAAAATAAGGTGAATTGTCGTGCAAACAATCGAAATGAATAAAAAGGCAATTATATTACTTCAAGATTGGGATCCTTTCCAAATTGGCAAAGGGGCATATGAAGTGGAAATTGCGGATGTTGTCGAGGAATTGCAGTCATTAGATCATCCGACAGATCTTGCAAAAAGGATTAGAGAAATTTATGAACACTCCTATAAAATATGGATTCCGATAGAAAATTGCATGCAGATCGCTTATAAGCTATTAGCCATTAAATACGAGGCGAAAAGTATCGTTTGAAGAATAAGGCCGCATCTACCTATACGTAGATGTGGTTTTTTCTTGTAACAAAATTGAAAGATCGTTCGTATCACCATTATAAGAGAGAGAGTGAGGGGGAACGATGGACGAAATCGAGATAGTACATAAAGCCCAAAATGGGGATCGATCAGCATTTGGAGCTTTGATGGAAATGCATTATCGAACTGTAGAGAAGTTTGCGTATCAATGCGGAGTCCATTTAAATGATATTCCTGACGTCACGCAAGAGGTATTCATTAAACTTTACAGATTTTTGCCACAGTTCAATAACCAGCGTTTTACAACTTGGCTATATAAAATTACATTAAACACGTCGAGGGATTATTACCGGAAGGTGAATCGAGAACTTGCAAAAGAAGAAGTGTTGAAAAGAGGAGCGAAAACGACCGGTCCTTCTGCAGAAAATCAAGTGCTTCTTTTTGAAGAGGATAAGGTTTTGCATGAAGCTATTTTGCGATTGGATGAAAAATATAGAATTCCATTAATCTTATTTTATTTTCATAATGCAACCTACCAGCAAATTGCAGATGTATTAAATATTTCAATGTCGAACGTGAAAACCCGGATTTTCAGAGCGAAGGATAGCTTGAAAAAAGAGATGAGCCATTATGGAGGTGCGACACATGGACAATGATCAATTTGAAAAGCGAATGGAGCTTTTAAAAAAGGCATATGACCGTGTACCATCCTCTTTTCATCCTGATGAAGTTTTTAAAAAAATCGATGAAACAAAACCTCCCGAGAGACTTTCTATACCTTCTAAGAAAAAGCGCGGGATTCGGCAACATGTAACTGCTTGGGCGGTTGGCATCAGTTGCATTTTTCTTATAGGGTTAATTGGTACAGGAGTTGTCGTCGATCAAAACAGGAATGCTAATGAACAGATCGACCATTCAGTTCCAAAGAAGGAGTACATCGAGGAATTGAAAAAGAAATTTGAAGTTGAAAAAGAGAAGCGACAAAAAGAATTGGCTTTAGATGATCATTATTTTGATCAATACGTCCAAGGCAATTCGATTTCCATACTGAATCATGATGATTATGTAAAATCTGTTTCACAAAACGCAAATGCGAACGATCGATTTTATGAAGACTATTTGCGAGCTGTGGAGCAATTGAAGACACCTGCAGAGATGATTGATGATTTACTGTTGAATCCGCTGTCGGAAGATGAAGAGAAAAGCATCGAATTCCTCATTCATTATCGTAAAAAGCTGGAAAGGCTATCGATGATTTATAATGCTATTTTGACGGATCACAAACAAGCGATTGATTCGTATGAAATGGATCCAACTGTTGATAAGGCGCTCATTATAATGGATCGTCGTAACCAATTTCCGGATTCACTGCAATCGATATTGTCAACAATGTCAAAACAATCATTTCAACTGCGGACTAGTAAGCGTTCCGGTGAAATAAAGGCGCACTATTATAATACAATTCACCATGACAGACTATATGACTTGCTTCATCATAGTGTTTACGGTTATATTCAAATGCTTGTTGAAGAACCATACACATACGGAGGTTATTTGGAATATCCGTTAGAAGAAACCCCTTCCATATTGTCAATGATGGAAGGTACGCTTATGACAGTGGAGGAAGATTCGACTTTATATCCAATCATGAAAGCGCAATTTACAACGTTATTCAATGTTGTTTTGAAAGGCGACAATAAAAATGTAGTTTTCGATGAAAATGGCGTATTGCTCTCCGAATACCAAGAAGTATGGAGAAAACTAGCCGACAGCGAGAAGGCAACTCCGCTTACTTATGTTATGAAACCGATTGTCGAAGAAATGGAGGCTTCAAACTGGCGATCATCTAAAACATGGGACAGGACTTCCTATTATGCTGTAGAAGAGGCGCTAGTTTTATATAAAGAAGGGCAGTTGGAGCGTTTCATGAACGAAGATTAACAATTTCAAAGCAGTGTAGCCTCGTATCCAAATAGGATAGGGGCTTCAGCTTGTTGACAAACGCTCGATTCTGCAAAGGGTTCGATTTTCCGTATACGCCACTTTGCGGAAATTAAGGCACTGTGGATGTCGCGCACCTATACTGCCTTCCACATGGCAAGCGTTTTCAAGCCAAGCTGCGCAAACAATTATTTCATAACTGCAGTCTGAAGCCTCTTCAAAATAGGATAGGGGCTTTTATTTTACTTATTGGAGCGAGTATCGCTATATGTTAAAATATTGGAAAGTATTAAAAATCGGGGGATTCTATGAAAAAACAATCTATTTTATATGGCGTCATTTTGTTTGTCTTTACTTTATTAATCATCAACGATTTTTTCCCGAAAATGTCCTTTTTCAATATTTTGCCCAAATGGGCGATGATCCTATGTTTGGTCTTCTTAATTGTAGTAGCTGGTATTACTGAGAAGTATATGGATCATCCAGTTCATATATCGGGTATTTTCATTACCCTTTATCTATTGTCGCTCATTATCGTCCTAACCTTATTAGGAGGCAAATCCGTTGTCGGAATTACATTAAAAAGTCCTATTCTTTGGATCGTAGTCCTTATTTCTATAGTAGAAGCGAAGCGCTCAAAAGAAAAGAGAGTCGCTGCAAAGGAATGATTCGGCTTTATCGCCTACGACATGTAAAAAATTGGTTTATTTTACAATAAAAAAGGACCTAATTTGGGTCCCTTTTTTGGTTCAATTATTATACCGCATCATTCACAACATGAACGATGACGAGGTTACATCAAAGTATTAATGGATAATTAACTTTTCATTTTCAATATAACTCTCATAAAGATTGTTAACGTGGGAATCAATTTTTTTACCCCATTCTTCGACTTCCTCATTAGAGGATGGCTCACCGAATTTTGTTTTTATATAGGCTTGGAAGTATTCAACTCTCTCTAAAATAGTTGAAGCCCACATATCGAAATATTCCTCATTAGTTAGACCTAATGCATCTGCTTCTTTTGCATTGAAATTTTCCATTTCAACTGATTCAGCATTCGGATACCACGTTTCTTTTAACTCGTTAATATATTCTTTAGTTACTGTAATGCCACTATTCATAGCTTCATCGATGATAATTTCTTGCTTTAAATAATTTTCAATATTTTCTTCGGTAATTGGATACTGTGAAATTATATCCCTTGTAGTTATATCCTTTCCATTTAAGGTTGCAACTATTTTGTCCAAATCGTACTTATTAGAAGCTTGGTCAGAACAAGCTGCCAATAAGAAAATCGCTAATAAACTTAGGAATAAAAATTTTATTTTCAATTCTTTCTACCCCCTTAAATTATTTATTCTCGTTCAGCAAAACTACATGTCAATTGAACAATAAACTTACTATTGATACGTTCTTAGCGAAAGGTAAGTTTCAATGAGTGGAAGCAAACAATTTTCTACTATCATTTTCTTCTATTTCGATGAATTGAAACCAAGACCTCCAAACAAATTCTTTTGCTTCCTATATGTGGAAAGTTTATTTTAAATTAATCAAATTTCAATAATGATAATTAACATAGCCATTGCCTTAAACGATATTTTGGAATAATTGTATCAACTGGATAGTTCAACCAACTGTAGTTTTGCTGTGAAAGGGCTCTTTATGATATAATTATTGATGGCCGTATAGGCAGAATCGATACCAAAAAGATTGGGAGCTGTTTCACATGGGAAAAAAGTTTGAAGTGGGTGAAGAGCTTTCCGGCAAAGTGACTGGCATTCAGCCATATGGGGCATTCGTGGCACTTGACGACGATACACAAGGGCTTGTCCATATTTCTGAAATCACATACGGATTCGTCAAAGATATAAATGAATATTTGTCGGTAGGCGATGAAGTAAAAGTTAAAGTTTTAGATGTCAATGAAGCAGCCGGAAAAATCAGCTTATCTATGAAAGCGCTTTTAGAAGAGCCGGAAGCCTACCAAAAAGTCAACCGTCCTCGAAAGTCGTTGCAAGACCGCGTAAATGAACACGATGCTGAAGGATTCAACTCATTGAAAGACAAGTTGAAAGACTGGATCGATCGGTCGGGGTATCAATAAACAATCGAATACATGTAAAAAGAGAGAACCGCAATTTTATGCTGTTCTCTCAGCTTGTTGACAAACGCTCGCATACTGCGTTGCTCGTCTCGCTCGTCCCTTTATGAACCTAAAGTTCTATTCGGGTCTTCGCTTGACTTCGCGCGGGCTCGCAGGAAGTGAGTCATGCAACCGTTGCCACAGGACGTGGCGTTCTTAGGTTGCCTTCATTGGCAAGTGTTTTCAAGCCAAACTGGGCAAACGCTTATCCTATGACTACAAACCTTAAATAGACTGTAGGCAAAGTGGAAAAATACTTTGCCTACAGTCTGAGAGAACGGCAATTTTATGCTGTTCTCTCTTTTTTTATCGTTACTGGAAGTACTTGTATTACAAAAGACAGCGCTTTCATTTAAATAATGAAGTTATTATTTTTCGCCTTTCATTTTTCGTAGGCGGTATTGTAAATTTTGCCTACTCATGCCTAAAGCTTGTGCTGTCTTCGTTATATTGTCGTTATGCATTTTCATCGCTTTTTGCAAATAGTACTCTTCCGCTTCTCGTAAATATTGGTCAAGCGGCAATAAATCTTTTTGAGGCTGTACGATGAAATCCCCGGCTTGAATCCGCGTATTCGTCATTTCATCAACCTTTAAACGAAAATGAAGCGGTAGCATTTCATATGTAATGCTATTTTGGATCGTTGCCATTGACGAGATTTCATCCAATAAAAACTCCAACTCTCTAATATTTCCAGGCCAATCATAGCTCAAAAAAAGATGTTCTACTTCTTTGCTCACACCTTCCAATGTCGTTCCAAATCTCTTTTTGCGACGTGTCAAATAAGAGTTGATGAACGGCATGATATCCTCTTTACGCTTGCGTAAAGGCGGAATGCGAATCGTGAATGAAGCGAAGAAATAATATAGCTCCTTCATTAACGATCCTTCTGCGATCAGCTCGACTGGATCATCACCAATGCTTGCAATGAAAAGCCGGCCATCCTGCTCCATGTCTTTTAATACACGATACAGCTTTTGCTGCAACGGAAGGGATAATAAATCAATACGTTCACAAAATAACGTGAATGCTTCCAATGTATTTAGATCTTCGCTTAGCCGATCGAACATAGCAGGATCAGAACGGTGGCAATCAAATGAATAATATGGCCTGGCTGGTGACAACTCATTATGTACGCTCTCTGCAATTAAATCCTTTCCAGTTCCGGTTTCACCAATCAAAAGAAGGGGGAGTTTTGCGTGGATTGCCTTTTTCGCCGTCGAAATGACTGTTTTCATTTCATCCGAAACTGCGACGATTTGATTGAACGTTACCGGAACACTATCCTTTCGAAGGGGGTGAAGAACAAATTTTTCCAACGCTGTCACATCACGGGCAATTTCAACTGCGCCGATCAATTCACCATGCAGAAATACAGGATACGTATCGTTTACCGTAGTAATTTCATAGCCTTTCCGATTCCAATACGTTTGTTTAACATTTAATTGCTCCTTGCCACTTTGCAGCACTTTAAGAAGCGTGCTTTCTTCCTGTTCGAAATTGAACAGCTCTAAAATAGTGCGGTCTCCAACTTCATCGAGTTCCAAGCCTTCAATTAGCTTCATCTTTTCATTGTATATGACAGTACGGCCGGATCGGTTAACAGCATGGATGCCGACACCTGCATGATTTACCGCAAATTCATAAAGAGGGAACAAAGATTGCTCTGTACTATCCAACGCTAAACACCGCCGTTTACTTTTTTTAAGGGAAATAAATAAAAATACTTGAAATGTGCAACAATCTCTTGCATTATTATAGGTGGATTAAAAGAAAAAATGCAAATTTATTTTGCGTCATCATATTTTAGGAGGACTAACATGATTCCATACAAACATGAACCATTTACGGATTTCACAAAAGAAGAAAACAAACAAGCATTCCTTGACGCACTTAAAAAAGTTGAGGGCTACTTAGGTCAAGATTATCCATTGATCATCGGTGGAGAGCGCATCATGACTGAAGACAAAATTGTATCGTCAAACCCTGCAAACAAAGAAGAAGTAATCGGACGCGTATCAAAAGCGAGCCGTGACCTTGCAGAAAAGGCGATGAACATCGCAAACGATACATTCGCTACTTGGAAAAAAGTAAAACCTGAATTCCGCGCAGACGTCCTATTCAAAGCAGCTGCAATTATTAGACGTCGCAAACACGAATTCTCTGCACTTCTTACGAAAGAAGCTGGAAAGCCATGGAACGAGGCAGATGCAGATACAGCTGAAGCAATCGACTTCCTTGAGTTCTACGGACGTCAAATGTTGAAATTGAAAGATGGTATTCCTGTGGAAAGCCGCCCAGGTGAATACAACCGTTTTGATTATATTCCACTCGGTGTAGGCGTTGTAATCTCTCCATGGAACTTTGCATTAGCAATCATGGCTGGAACGACTGTCGCTGCATTGGTAACAGGAAACACAGTACTTCTTAAACCAGCTTCAACTACACCAGTTGTTGCTTACAAATTCATCGAAGTGCTTGAAGAAGCAGGTATGCCGGCTGGCGTTGTAAACTACATCCCAGGCTCTGGCTCCGAAGTTGGTGACTATCTTGTAGACCACCCTAAAACACGTTTCATTTCCTTCACAGGTTCACGTGAAGTAGGTTCACGTATTTACGAGCGTGCTGGCAAAGTGAATGAAGGCCAAATCTGGTTGAAACGCGTTATTGCAGAGATGGGCGGTAAAGACACAATCGTAGTTGACAACGAAGCGGATCTTGAATTGGCAGCACAATCCATCGTTAAATCTGCATTTGGCTTCAGCGGGCAAAAATGTTCAGCATGTTCACGCGCAGTTATCCATGAGGATGTATACGATCAAGTGGTTGCACGTGTTGAAGAGCTTACAAAAGGTTTAACATACGGCGATCCAACTGACCCAACAAACTTTGCAGGTCCAGTAATCGACCAAAACTCATTCGATAAAATTATGAGCTATATCGAAATCGGTAAACAAGAAGGACGTCTTGTAGCTGGTGGAGAAGGAGACAGCTCGAAAGGGTACTTCGTAGCTCCAACAGTTTTTGCTGATGTAGCTCCTGATGCACGCATTATGCAAGAAGAAATTTTCGGGCCAGTCGTTGCGATTACAAAAGCGAAAAACTTCGACGAAGCAATCGAAATCGCAAACAACACAGACTACGGCTTGACTGGTGCTGTTATTACAAATAACCGTCACCACATTGAGCAAGCACGTGAAGATTTCCATGTAGGTAACCTATACTTCAACCGCGGCTGCACAGGCGCAATTGTTGGTTACCAACCATTCGGCGGCTTCAACATGTCAGGTACTGACTCAAAAGCAGGCGGTCCGGACTACTTGCAACTTCACATGCAAGGTAAAACAACATCTGAAATGTTTTAATTAGATTGCAACTATCCCCGTTTTAGCGGAGGATGATGGCTGATTAGGGGGATTTATGCTTAGTGCGTCTTATTCGTATGGAATAGCATAAAGTGTCATCAATTTATAGAAGCAGGTTGTAAAGACCTGCTTCTACAACTACATATAGAGGTCAGGGAGGGAAAGCTCATGTCAATCAGTGAGAAAATTATTACTACTACAAATCAGTATGGGGCTAATAACTACCATCCGCTTCCAATTGTTATTTCTGAAGCAGAAGGTGTTTGGGTAAAGGATCCAGAGGGAAACAAATACATGGATATGTTATCGGCGTATTCAGCGGTTAACCAAGGACACCGTCATCCGAAAATCATTCAGGCATTGAAAGATCAAGCAGACAAAGTAACATTAACATCTCGTGCATTCCATAATGATCAATTAGGTCCGTGGTATGAAAAAATTTGCCAACTATCCAATAAAGATATGGCATTGCCTATGAATACAGGTGCGGAAGCGGTCGAAACAGCTGTTAAAGCTGCACGTCGTTGGGCGTATGATGTAAAAGGCGTTGAGAAGGATAAAGCAGAAATTATCGGTTGTGAAGGAAACTTCCATGGCCGTACGATGACAGCTGTATCTCTTTCATCTGAAGAAGAATATAAACGTGGTTTTGGACCTATGCTCCCGGGTATCAAGTTAGTCCCTTACGGAGATTTGAAAGCATTAGAAGAAGCGATTACTCCGAATACAGCGGCTTTCCTTATTGAGCCAATCCAAGGGGAAGCGGGCATTATCATTCCGCCGGCGGGCTATATGAAAGCGGCCTATGAATTATGTAAGAAGCATAATGTTCTATTTATTGCTGATGAAATTCAAGCTGGGCTATGCCGTACTGGTAAGATGTTCGCTTGCGAATGGGAAGGCTTTGAGCCTGATATGTACATATTAGGTAAAGCGCTTGGCGGTGGTGTATTCCCAATTTCCTGCGTTGTAGCGAATAAAGATATATTAGGTGTTTTTAACCCTGGTTCTCACGGTTCAACCTTCGGCGGGAATCCGATGGCATGCGCTGTATCCTTGGCATCTCTTGATGTTTTAACAGAAGAGAAGCTTGCTGAAAAATCTCTCGACCTCGGAAATTATTTTGTAGAAGAATTGAAAAAGATTAATCATCCGTCGATAAAAGAAGTGCGCGGCAGAGGATTATTCATAGGTGTAGAATTAACCGAAGCTGCACGACCTTATTGTGAAAAACTGAAAGAACTTGGATTGCTATGCAAAGAAACCCATGATACTGTAATCCGTTTTGCTCCTCCGTTAATTATTACGAAGGATGAATTGGATTGGGCAGTCGAAAAAATTAAAAAAGTTTTTGCAGGTTGAATAATTAGTGTCCAAAAGTCAATTGGTCTATGTTACAATATGGGCGAAGAAAACATTATAAATCAAAGAGGCGAACACTTAAAATGACTGAAAACCTGAATCTGTTCACGTCTACACAAGTTGTCATCAAAGAAGCACTCGACAAATTAGGCTATGATGAAGGAATGTATGAACTATTAAAAGAACCAATCCGTATGGTAGAAGTTCGAATCCCTGTCCGCATGGACGATGGTAAAGTAAAAGTATTTACTGGCTACCGTGGGCAGCATAACGACGCTGTAGGTCCAACGAAAGGCGGAGTACGCTTCCATCCTGGAGTTACTGCTGACGAAGTGCGTGCACTTTCCATGTGGATGACATTGAAAGCCGGTATCGTTGACTTGCCATATGGCGGTGGTAAAGGCGGAATCATTTGCGATCCACGCGAAATGTCTATGGGAGAATTGGAACGTTTAAGCCGTGGCTATGTACGTGCACTGAGCCAAGTAATGGGACCAACAAAAGATATCCCTGCTCCGGACGTTTTCACAAACGCTCAAATTATGGCATGGATGATGGATGAGTATAGCCGTATTGACGAATTCAACTCACCAGGTTTTATTACTGGAAAGCCAATTGTGCTTGGTGGATCTCAAGGTCGTGACCGTGCGACTGCAGAAGGCGTAACGATCATTATCAATGAAGCTGCTAAACGCAAAGGAATTGATATGAAAGGTGCACGTGTTGTTATCCAAGGATTTGGTAACGCAGGAAGCTTCTTGTCTAAGTTCTTGCATGATGCTGGCGCGAAAGTAATCGGTATTTCTGATGCATACGGTGCATTGCACGATCCTGAAGGTTTAGATATCGACTATCTATTGGATCGCCGTGATAGTTTCGGAACAGTAACTACCTTATTCGACAATACAATTTCCAACAAAGAATTGCTTGAATTGGATTGCGATATTTTAGTTCCTGCTGCAATCGAAAACCAAATTACAGAAGAAAATGCCGATAAAATTAAAGCGACAATTGTTGTCGAAGCTGCAAATGGTCCGACAACTTCCGAGGCGACAAAAATTCTTACAGAGCGCGGAATCCTTCTTGTGCCAGACGTGCTTGCAAGTGCGGGCGGCGTAACGGTATCTTATTTTGAGTGGGTTCAAAACAATATGGGATACTACTGGTCAGAAGAAGAAGTACGTGAGAAAATGACGGAAAAAATGGTTGAAGCATTTGAAAATGTTTATAGCGTAGCTACAACTCGCAATATTGATATGCGTTTGGCTGCATATATGATCGGTATTCGCAAAACTGCAGAAGCATCTCGCTTCCGTGGTTGGGCGTAATGCAAAACAAAGAAGCATCTCCTATCTACAGGGATGCTTCTTTTTTATCGTACATTTAGCGACTCGCAACTCTATCACTTTCCATGCAAGGATTTGGTCAATGGACTTTAGTGTACATCCTTTAAACTTTAGCCAAGCAAAATTATAGTTTTTCGGCTTCGGTCATCCGATAGCGTTCCCTTTTAGGCTCAGGATTGAAAAGAAGCCAGAGGGAAACGATACCTGCAATCCCAACTATAATATAAATGAAACGTGATACAGAATTGACGTTGCCGCCCGTGAGTTGTGCAACGACATCAAAATTAAAAAGACCGATGACTCCCCAATTCAATGCACCGATAATTGTAATTGCTAGCGCGACTTTTTGTAAATTGTTCATAACAGCACCTCCTTGAGAATAGGTTTTCCCACGAAGGAAAGTTCCATACAATCAATGGACATTTCATGTTAGGATAAAAAGAACGATAAGGAGGTCGATCATATGGAACAATTTATATTTCACAATCCGGTAAAGTTGATTTTCGGTAAAGGAGTTTTATCGAAACTGCCTAATGGCCTTGAAAGCTACGGCAATAAAATACTTGTTGTTTATGGGGGCGGAAGCATTAAAAGGAATGGCCTGTATGACGAAGTTATGTCCATCCTGAAAAAGCTTAATAAGGAAATTTATGAATTGGGCGGAGTGGAGCCGAATCCGAGAGTATCTACTGCAAGAAAAGGTGCGGAAATTTGTAAAAAAGAACAAATCGATTTCATTTTGGCAGTTGGTGGCGGATCCGTTATCGATTGTACAAAATTGATCGCTTGTGCAGCTAAGTACGATGGAGATCCATGGGATTTTGTCGTAAAGTCCGCAAAACCGACAGATGCAATCCCATTCGGTACAGTGTTGACAATGGCTGCTACGGGTAGTGAGATGAATGCAGGCTCTGTTATAACGAATGAAGAGACAGAAGAAAAATACGGTTGGGGAAGTCCGTTTAATTTTCCTAAGTTTTCGATTCTTGACCCAACGTACACTTTATCGTTGCCGAAGGATCAAACGATTTGCGGCATTGTTGATATGATGTCTCATATATTTGAACAATATTTCCATAGTACGACGAATACTCCACTTCAAGATGAGCTTTGCGAAGGAGCATTAAGGGCAATTATGAAAGATGGCCGAAAATTAGTTAATGACCTCCAAAACTATGAGCTGAGAGAAACGATTTTGTTAGGCGGCACTTGGGGACTTAATGGCTTTTTAGGAATGGGCAATGCAGGTGGAGATTGGGCAACGCACGATATAGAACATGCTGTTTCAGCGGTTTATGACATTCCGCATGCAGGAGGATTGGCGATTTTATTCCCTAATTGGATGCGGTATAACGTCAATGTGAACCCTAAGCGATTTGCACGGTTGGCAGTAAATGTCTTTGGTGTCAATGGAGAAGGGAGAACGGTAGAAGAAATCGCGATGGAAGGCATTGACAAGCTGCGGGAGTATTGGACGTCGTTGGGAGCGCCAGTTAAGTTGGCTGATTATGGCATCGATGATTCCAAAATTAGCTTAATGGCGGAAAAAGCGACGGTCAATGGGAAAGTAGGAAAGTTTGCACCGCTATCTAAAAAAGATGTAGAAGCAATATTAACAGCATCATTATAACTTCAAGAAGGCTACCTAAACACTTCCATTCGGTAGCCTTCAACATTTATTTTGGCAGTTTTTTAAATGTCTCTACTGATTTATCGTTTGAGTTTGTGCCTTTCCACGTTCGAATTCCATCATCTTCGTCAAAAGAAATTAATGCTTCCTTAACGCCCCTTTGCTTTAAAATAATCATCATAAGCCGGTCGCGTACATCATCTACGTAAGCGACTGTTTTAGATGGGTCTACCTCTGCGACCACTTCAACGTGAAGGTACTCTCCTTCCTTTAACACTTCAACCTTTTGAATATCCTTTATATCTGGATCTTCTGCAACGATGTGAGCGATATGATTCATCATTTCCTCATCTGTTTCTCCGATAGCGCCTCTCGCGTTTTCCAAAAAGATCCTCCCTACTACATAAAACATCATGATTCCGATTACCATAGAAGCAATTCCTTCAGCGGCGAAAAATCCTGTGAAATGTGCTATTAAGACGGATAGGAATGCTAAAATACCACCTATTGTAGCGACTAAATCTTCCATGAAGACTAATTTCGTCGCAGGCTTTGCTCGGTTTAAATGGGTGAGACTAAATAAAAAAGCTCGTAACCCTTTATAATTCTCCCCTGAATCCCTAGAAATCTCCTTTGATGCTTTTAACAGGACGGAGAACTCCAAAAGAGTTGCAACTCCTAAAACAGATAAATTAATAAGAAGCCCCTTCGTTTCAGTTGGATTCATTATATGGCTCCAACCTTCTTTTATTGCTTCGTATGACATAATCGCAACGACGATGACTGCACCTAAACAGACTAAATTAACTACTCTCCCAAAGCCATTTGGATATTGCGGGGTAGGTGCTTTTTTTGATAGTGCAGATCCGATATATACAAAAAACTGGTTTGCTGCATCCCCTAAAGAGTGCATCGTTTCTGCGAACATGGCGACATTGCCTGTGAAAAAGAAAGCGACTGCCTTAATAATGGCGATCACCGCGTTGACAACACCTGCCAACAAGGATGGTTTGTTACCCTGTTTTAGCAAGCTGAACATTTCATTCATTATAGCGCCTCCAGTTATGGGAATATTTCTATTTCGACTGATTCTATATAAGGAAGTTCAGTCAGTTCGATGAATAAATCTGAAGTGGATTTTTTAGGAAGAGTTTGTAATCGAAAGTCTACCTCATACATAACAGGATTTTTAATCATTTGACGAATTCGCATATTTTCCACTTTCATATTGACGGAATTTAAATGCTCGATAAGATCATTTATTTTCCGTTTGTCTGTAATGAATACGATGCATGCAGCTTCTTTTGAGCGGATGCGTTTCGGCCCAAACTTGCCAAGGGCCGGGGCGATTACTTCAATGACGAATAATACACATAGAACTGCGAATGCAGCTTCAATATAAAAGCCGGCGCCTACTGCGATGCCGATACTTGCTGCTCCCCAAATCATCGCAGCTGTCGTCAGCCCTGTTATATTGTCGTTATCTCTTCTTAATATTGCCCCAGCTCCTAAGAATCCAATACCGCTCACAATTTGTGCAGCAAGTCGCAAAGGATCCATTGTCACATTAATATCATCCCTTGCTGGTACTAAGTAAGCCGCTTCTATAGAAACAATTGTAAGCAAGCAGCTGAATGTGGAAATTACCGCACTCGTTTTCAGTCCAATCGGCTTTTTCTTTATTTCCCTCTCTACACCAATAATTAAACTTAAAAACAAAGCGAGAGATAATTTGATTAAAACTTCCGGATACATCGCATAATTTGCTATCCATTCCATTGAAATTCCCCCAATCATCTATAGATGATAAATTAATTGTGATATACTTCGTTATGTTGTCTTTAACCTTAAAAGGTACTAAACTAACGTAATAACGACGGAAAGGGAAGGTGTGATTATTGGAAAAACCCTCTATCCATCCATATATACCAATAATAATTGGTGTGATCTCAGTTGCTTTATCGGCGATCTTTGTTAAGTTATCTACTGCTGACGCCGGTGTAATCGCATTTTATCGGATGCTGTTTACAGTGCTGTTGCTGCTTCCAGTATTCTTAATGAAGCATAGACATGAAGTACTGAAGTTCACTAAGAAAGATTGGCTCTTTTCTTCAATAGCCGGAATCTTTTTAGCGTTTCATTTCATCTTATGGTTTGAATCTTTAAACTACACTTCAGTTGCAAGTTCTACCGTACTTGTCACGTTACAACCAATATTCGCTTTCGTAGGAACATACTTCTTTTTCAAAGAAAAAATATCTATGAAAACGATCTTATCCGCAGTTGTAGCAATTAGTGGGAGTGTCATTATTAGTTGGGGAGACTTTCAGTTAAGCGGGGATGCGTTTTACGGTGATATGTTGGCGCTGGCTGGATGCGCGCTCATTACTGCATATCTTCTTTTTGGACAAGAAGTGAGAAAAAGACTTTCTCTTATTACATATACGTTTGTTCTTTATTCGATTAGTACTGTCACATTGTTCTTTTATGTACTTATTAAAGGGGAAGCATTTGCTCCTTATTCGCCGTCGAATTGGTTTTGGTTCTTCATGTTAGCTTTAATTCCTAATCTTTTAGGGCACTCATTATTTAACTGGGCAATAAAGTGGGTAAGCACAAATGTTATTTCAATTGCTATTTTATTTGAGCCGGTTGGTGCTGCGATTTTAGCTTATTATATATTCCATGAGACATTAACTGTTTCACAAATAGTAGGCGGAATCATTGTTATATCAGGTATTTTGCTTTATGTAGTAGATGTAAAGAAACTTCGGGAGAAATTATTTTTAAAAAAGACTTGATTTCTTCCGAAGTCATGTTGTATATTAATACATGTCCTTTCCGACAAGTTGAAAACAACAAAATAACTTATGAAATTAAGTTTAAAAAAGTTGTTGACACTTAGAAAAGAGGATGTTATGATAAGTAAGTCGCTGTCGAAAAAAAGACAATGAATGAACCTTGAAAACTGAACAGCAAAACGTCAACAAATAAAGTCTCAAAGCCGACCCCGTCGGCGGAAGAGACAAAACGAATCTTCGGATTCGAAATTGACATCTTAACAAGATGCCAGCAAGAAACTCGAGCTATTCGAATTTCTCATATCTAACTTCTTTCTATTGTAGTCAGAAGTGCTGGCGGCCGAGGTGTAGTGCAGTGGTAGGAGATGAAGGAGAGAAGGAAGGAGCGTGCTTCAGCACGTGACTGACTGATCGAGTGAAATCGACACCCCAATGCGCTGCGCATCGGCTGCCAGATTTATGGAGAGTTTGATCCTGGCTCAGGACGAACGCTGGCGGCGTGCCTAATACATGCAAGTCGAGCGAATCGATGGGAGCTTGCTCCTTGAGATTAGCGGCGGACGGGTG
>NZ_JBBCZC010000025.1:0-59643 GCF_037144575.1 Sporosarcina sp. USHLN248 | reverse complement strand
ACTAACTCTAGTCGCCATTAAAAAAACACCTCCGAATTGATTTCATAAGGTTCAATACCCTATTTTCAACGAAAGGTGTTTTTATTTGTCTCATTTTCTTAGGTCAGTTCCGAGTGTAACGATGCGGCTTTTTGTCGTTTGATCGTTTTCATCAAAAAGGTCCTCTATTTATGAGAAGAATGTGATTAGGAGATTCCTCCGTGTGATGAAGGTGCACATAAACAGGACAGGTAAAAATTTCCTTCCTTGTTTTTCTAATGAAAACAAAAGAATGAAAGATAAAAGGTTGATCGCTCAAACATGCGTGATCAAGCCAAGATGGAATCTTACAGTTTATGTGAGGTTAGTAAGTTGTTCAGTATATGGTTGGCACTTTTCATTCCACCATGGGAGAGAGGTAAATTTGTAAAACTGTTTGTGGGGCAAGTGCGTTCATCGGAAAATAGAAATATTCTATATGCGCCTAAAAAGGGAGTTTTGGGAGTAGCATCCAAGCGCTTCTCCCTTTTTAAATTTTTTTGTCACGTGTGTACCTTGAGAAAGGAAGATTTCTCTACTTTCTATTAAATAGATCTATTAATGCCTCTTCAAGCTCTAAGAATTCAAACTGAAATCCCTCTTCCATCAACACGTTCGGCAATACTTTCTGTCCTTCAAGAACTAACTTGCTTTTTTGCCCTAAAGCCAATTTCATGGCGAAAGAAGGGACAGGAAACCAATGTGGACGTTTTAACACGGATCCGATTGTTTTTCCGAATTCTTTCATCCGCAAAGGGGAGGGAGCTGTCACATTTACTGGCCCATGCAGCTGTTCATTGTGAAGCGCGAAGGAAATCGCCCGAACAATGTCCGTCACATGCACCCATGAAACCCATTGTTCACCTGACCCGACTGTCCCTCCAGCGAATAATTTATACGGCAGAGCCATCAATGGGAGTGCCCCGCCTTCTCTTCCAAGCACTACGCCAAATCTCATGAAAACTGTACGCGCACCGGATTTTTCTGCCTGTTTAGCTTTATGCTCCCAGTCCAAAACCGTCTTGCCTAAAAAGTCATTCGGCATCGTCTTTGACTCTTCCGTATACACTTCGTCGAGTGATACAGGGTATATGCCGATTGCACTTGCGTTAATGAAGACGGAAGGTTTTTTGCGCAATGTAGAAATGATTATAAGCAGTTCATCGGTTGCAATCATTCGGCTATCGTAGATTTTTCTTTGATGCTCTGGAGTCCATCTACCGTCATTTATTGAAACGCCAGCCAAGTTAATGACAGCATCGGCGTCTCTTATTTCATTTTCCGGAGCTGCCCCTTCTGTTAGCCATTCAACATACATCACCCCACTAAGTGGCGGCCTCTTTTTCCGTGTCAAGATAATGACTTCATGACCTTGCTTCATAAGAAGGTCGGTTAGTTTATTTCCAATAAAACCCGAACCGCCGGCAATGATGATTTTCATTTGAACACCTCCTTGTTCATAGACTACTATGTTTTTCCGTATATTCAGTTTACCATGCACTTCATAGATAAAGTATGAATCTGCTGGAGGACTGTTATATTTACGATACAATCGTAATGGGCGATTCTATTTTCATTACTTGTGGAATAGATAAAGAATCAAGGAAGGAGTTTATCCAATGAAAATCGGGATTATCGGAACAGGCAATATTGCAACGCATTTATTGCAAAATATCAATCAAGCGAATGCTGTCGACGGTGAGATTATTGCATTGTTTGGAAGGAATGAAAAAGTCGGCAAGCAGCTGTCTGAGCGATATGGAGTCGAGTTTTATTCAGACTTTCAAGCGTTTGTACATACGCCGTTGGACGTTGTCGTAGAGGCAGCGACTGTTGAAGCAGCAGAGATGTATATGAAGGAAGTATTGGAAAGCAAGAAAGATATGATTCTAAGCAGTATTGGTGTTTTTAAGGATGACGAATTTTTGATGGAAATGAAAGAGATTGCTCAAACAAACGCTCAAACCATTTCTCTTCCTTCAGGTGCGATCGGGGGATTGGATCTTTTGCAATCAGCAAATTCGTTAGGTGGACTTCGTGAAGTCCGCATTACGACGAGGAAGTCGCCGCAGTCGTTGGGCTTGGAGGCAGTCAAGGCGGAGGAGTTGCTGTTTGATGGTTCCGCGAGGAAAGCGATTGACCGTTTTCCGAAAAACATCAATGTCGCTCTTTTGCTTTCCATTGCAGGAATCGGTGCTGATCAGACGCGCGTACAAATTATCGCCGACCCAGACATTGAGCAAAACACACATACGATTGAAGCGATCGGTGATTTTGGGAAGATGGCAATGAAAATCGAAAATCAGCCGATGCCGGGAAATCCGAAAACAAGCTATTTAGCGGCGTTGAGCATTATAGCTGCTTTGAAAAATAGAGGAAATGCATTGGTCGTTGGGTAGTTGGTAAAAGGAAAATGAAACAGCGAACCAATACGTTTGCTATAATCTAACGGTTATGTTGTTGAGGAGAGAAACGCTTATTGCTATCAAATTAGTGTAAGAATTAAACAGAGTTTGAAAAAGAAAAACAAGTGAAAATGCACAGTGAATTTTTCTGTGTATTTTTTACTTGTTCGATTTTCGTGATAAATATTAAATGTTACTTGTGCCAATCATGCCATTGAAATTTGTGCTTCAAACAGTACGCTCGGAGGGGCGATTTAGCAACTCGTGCGTATTGTGTTCGTTGGTTGCTCACTATCTCTCCAGAGTCTCCACAAGTAAATCGTTGTATACTTCTCATTGCTTGGTAGCTATCGCAATTGTTTTCCAAAGACTATATGCCAATGTAAATGTTTGGAATCCTGATATTCACCCAAGTTCGTTAGTACTCTGCAAGCTCCGTATTCTTCCGTAACCTTAGCTGCAACCTGTTGAATTACCCCTAAAAGCTCAAGTAACAAGCCATTGTCAGTTGCTTCTAACGTGATAAGAGAGGAGATATGTTTCTTAGGAATTGCAACAATATGAACTGGGTAAAAAGGTTTTGTATGGTAATAAGCTAGTACATTTTCAGTCTCCATTACTTTATTGACTTTAGTTTTTCCACTTAATACTTCATCACAATAAAAGTCTTCAGTCATTGTATCCTCCTATGTAGCTTCAATTTCTCTAAAAATACTTAAGATGTACCCTGTTTGTTGAATGGCAAATTCACAGTTACTTGTAATCTATGTTAACATAAAACTCCTCTACATCTTCGGAATTGTCAATTTTTTAACGATATTCAACTGCCCTATGATGCGCATTCCTTTCATTTACTAATTTCTACTCCTCTACAGAACCGGCTAAATTACATTCCTGCCTTCAATTTTTTCTGTCATAAAAGAATCTTCAAATAATGGTATAATATGTGTATGATAGGTATATAGAGTTGATCCAATACACAGCTTTGGATGTGATCGACTATAGAGCAAGACAGCTATATTGGTAGGTTAGGACGTATACATAAAACTTATTTGTCGAAAAGAGAAGGAGCAACAATATGTCGAATATGAATAAGACGGTCATTCGAACGATGGAACTTTTATATTTATTTACAGACCATGCCGAGTTGACTTTTCAAGAAATCGTGGAATTGTCTGGTATGCCGAAAAGTTCTGTGTATCGGATGTTATTGTCCTTGGAGGAAATGAAATTTTTAGAGAAAAAGGAAGATGCAAAATATCGGTTAGGCACGATTTTTTTAACGTTTGGCCGTCTCGTTTCGAGCCGGATGAATATACGGCAAATTGCGGAACCGATCATGCGCCAACTGCACAGTGAAGAACACCAAGCGGTCAATTTAGCAATTTTAGAGGGAGATGAAGCAGTATATATCGAGAAAATCGATGAGTTCCAAAAGGTTAAACTGTATACATCTGTTGGCCGTAGAAGTCCATTATACGGCGGTGCATGTGCCAGGGCGGTCTTGTCTTTCCAATCCGATCAATTTATCGAACAATATTTGGAGCGTGTTGAACTAAAAGCGTATACGAACAATACGATTACAGATCGGCAACAATTGCTTGCATCGATTGAAGAGGCGAGAGAAAAAGGATATACGATTAGCAAATCTGAATTGGAAAATCATACAGCATCACTCGCTGCACCTATTTATAATAGTGATGGAAAAGTGATCGGTTCCTTAAGTGTGGCAGGCATTGAAATCGAGTTTTCCGATCGTGCAATTGAACATTTAAGCAAAAAGGTTAAAATAGCTGCTCAGAAGATTTCAGAAGAGATCGGATATGAAAAGAAATAATCGCTTGATTCATGACAAAGCATGGATAGGTGTTATCAAAAAAGTACTTGAGCCTTAGACAACTATAGCTCAAGTACTTTTTTGTTTTAAAGGGTATTCGCCATTTATTTTAAATCGCTGAATCCTTCAATCATGGACGAATATAAATTAGAGGTGAAGTCACCTTTTTGAAATTCCTCGAACTGAAGGGCATATTGTAAAAAGTCTTTTGTTGTTGGAATCCCTTCTATTTTCATTTCGTTCAATGCCCGTCTCATTTTTTGAATGGCATCGTTGCGATCTGAGCCGCGAACAATTACTTTTGCAATCATCGAATCGTAATAGGGCGGTATCGTATATCCAGTATAAATGGCGCTGTCCACTCTTACATGCGGCCCTGCAGGCAAATGCGCGAAAGAGATTGTACCGGGATTCGGCATGAAATTTTGGAGAGGGTCCTCCGCATTGATCCGGCATTCGATCGCCCATCCTGTCCATTGAATCTCTTCCTGTTTGAAAGGAAGCGGTTCGCCGTTTGCAATGCGAAATTGCAATTCTACTAGGTCCACGCCAGTCACTTCTTCAGTAATCGTATGTTCCACTTGGATTCTTGTATTCATTTCCATGAAGTAAAATTCTTTTTTTATGGAATCATAAATAAACTCAACTGTACCGACACCGACATAATGAACGGCTTTTGCGGCCCGAACGGCAGCCTTTCCTAATTCATCTCTTAACTGATCGTCGATGACAGAGGAGGGAGCTTCTTCAATCAGTTTTTGCATTCTACGCTGAGTTGTACAGTCCCGTTCACCTAAGTGAACGGTATTGCCATATTGATCGGCAGCAATTTGGACTTCAATATGACGAAACTGTTCGATGTATTTTTCAATGTAGACACCGCTATTGGCAAAAACTGACGAAGCTTCATTTTGGGCTGATTTGAACTGATCTACTAGTTGGTCTTTCTCATAAACGAGGCGAATGCCTTTTCCTCCACCGCCTGCGGTCGCTTTAATAATGAGCGGATAGCCAATTTGTTCGGCAATTTCGATTGCTTCATCCAATGTGGTTGTTAATCCATCAGAACCTAACACGACTGGCACATTTGAATTTTTCATAATTTGTTTCGCTTCATCTTTAACACCCATTGAACGAATGGCAGCTGAAGAAGGACCAATGAACTTAATGCCGACTTGCTCGCATATGAGGGCAAATTGATCGTTTTCGGATAGAAACCCATAGCCTGGATGGATTGCATCGCAATTCGTTTGTAAGGCAAGATGAACGATTACATCTTGCCGTAAATAACTTTCTTGGGAAGAGGCAGGGCCTAAGCAATAGGCTTCATCGCTCAATTGGACATGCAATGCATCTCGATCTGCTTCAGAATAGATAGCGACCGTTTTGATGTTTAAATCCTGGCAAGTCCGTATGATGCGGACGGCTATTTCACCTCGGTTGGCAATGAGTACTTTTTTAATCATTCAGATCACTTGCCTTCATTCGAATGACAACATCCCCGAACTGCACAAGATCTCCATGGTTACACAGAATTTCTGTAATTTCACCGTCTGCGGGTGCATGGACTTCATTTAATAATTTCATCGCTTCAATTAAAAACAGAACTTCTCCTTTTTTAACTTTTTGACCGATGTGAATAGCTGATTTTTCTTCGTCATTGCTCTGTAAGTAAAGTGTTCCTAAGAAAGGGGCTTTACACTCTAAATCTGTATCGCTTTCAACTATTGCTTCCGCCGCAGGTTCAACAAGATCGGTGTTGAACGGGTTGACTGTTCCTTCCTTTGGCGCTGCTGGAGCATAGGAATAGGTTCCGTGATCTTTATTGAACTGAATGACAAATCCATCCTTCTCGAAAGTGCCGGAACGCAGTGAACTATTATCAATGATTGTTACTATTTTTTGAATGGCTTGTATTTCTTCTTCGGTAAACATAAAAATCCTCCTCATATTTGCTTCAGCTTATATGCAATCGCTTGCTTGATTTGTTGAAAAGCTTTGTATTGTTTTAAAAGTGCTTGTTCAGCTTGTTCTACGTCTATATATCGGAATTGGATTTGGTCGGTTGGTTTCATTTGAGCTAAAACTGAAAAGTCAGCTGACATCACTTGGCCAATCTTAGGATAACCCCCGGTCGTTTGGCGATCGGCTAGTAGAATCATCGGCATACCGCTCGGTGGCACTTGTATTGTGCCAAAAGCGATTGCCTCCGATAATAACTCTCGTTGATTGGAAAGCTGTAAAGGCTTTTTGCTTTGTAAATGGCAGCCCATTCGATCCGCATGGTTTGAAACGGTGAAGATAGCGTTTTCAAAATAGGAAATGCTTTCTTCATCAAATAAATAATGTTGCCCTGTCGGTATCACATGGAGGGTGTTTTGTTTCCGAAAACGGCAAAAGTCCCCAAAATTCACTGACCACTCCAAATGTTGTTTTCGTTCATGAAGCTTTGAAAACAATTGGTGCTGCCATTCATTCATTGGCAGTAGCGCAACCGTATCTCCGCTTTTTAACGGCCTTCCATTGTACCCGCCAATTTTTGCTTTTTCATATGTACTTTTACTATTCAAAACGATTGGTATGTCGAAACCGCCTGCGCAAACTACGTAACTTCTTACCCCGGATAGAGCTCCTTGGAATTGAAGCTGATCTCCCGCTATTACACTGAAAGGCCGCCACATAGGAGCAGTTTTTCCATTAAGTAAAGGGGATGCATCAGCACCGGTTATCGCAACTAATCGATCTGACTCGAACTGTATGGTTGTTAAGCCGTACGTAATTTCAATTCCGGCTTCGTCTTGTTCATTTCCGACTAGTAAATTGCCAATTTTTAATGCGTTGCGATCCATCGCGCCGCTTACAATCATCCCGTATTGCTGAAAACCCCATCGGCCATTATCTTGTATGGAGGAATATACTCCGCTATTGAGTAATGTAATCATACTTCTTCCCCTCCAGTTCCATGAATTCCTCTTTTGTAATCGGATAGAATTTCAATTTATCTCCAGCAATCAATAAAGAGGGTGGATGCATATGTGGTTGAAATAAAGATAATGGAGTTCTACCAATGATTTGCCATCCGCCAGGTGTTTCAATTGGATAGACACCAGTTTGAATTCCTGCGATGCCTACAGATCCAGCGGGAATCGCAGGTGCAGGCGTTGTTTTTCTTGGAGTCGCAATTCTTTGGTCCATACCGCCTAAGAAAGGAAATCCGGGAGCGAACCCTAACATATGGACTGTATAAATCGTTTCACTATGAAGCTCTATCACTTTTTCGATTGAAAGGTTGTGAAATTTTGCTACGTAAGTCAAATCAGGTCCATATTCTTCGTCATAACAAACTGGGATAGCAACTACATCACGTTCAGTTGCCTTTATTTCCCCTATATTTTTGAGCATACTTTCGATTGTGTTTATAAAGGTTTGCTGCATTTGTGTTGTTTTGTATTCTTCTGCAATTTTAATTGGATCATAGAAAATGGTTAGATTGTTGTACCCCGGAATTGCTTCCACATAGCCAATTGGCTGATTTCTATCAAGCTCCGCAATTATCGTTTGGCTGTAATGCAAATAATCCTCTCGTATATCTTCTCCGTATGAAATGTAAATCGCGTGATCATGAAAAGGTTGAATCGAATACTCCACGATACACCCTCCTTTTGTTCCGAATTACGGGAATTAGGTTTTGTTAAATGGTATTCCTATTATTCAATATTCTGCAAAGAAATACAAGTGAATCGTAAAAAATATATTTGAAATCAACAAATAGTGTGATAGAATGTTTTTTATAACTTGAAACAATAGTTTTGAAATTCGGGAATAGATGTTGAGGTGATTGTTTGAGAGCGGTTGATATTAACTGTGATTTCGGCGAGGACTTTGGAATTTATAAAATAAAAGATTACTCCGAACTGTTGCAGTATGTAGACAGTGTCAATATAGCTTGCGGTTTTCATGCTAGTGATCCGAGCAATATGCGAAAAGCTGTAGAAGCTTCAATCGAGTACGGAGTGAATATTGGAGCCCATCCAGGGTATCCAGATATCGTCGGTTTTGGTCGCCGTAATATGGAGTTCACAAAAGACGAAATTTACGATATTGTTCTTTATCAAATCGGTGCTTTAGATGCTTTTTTAAAAAAGTTTGGTAAACGTTTACATCACGTGAAGCCGCATGGTGCACTTTACAATCGGGCAGCTGTTTGCGAAAAAACATCTGAAGCAATTGCAGATGCTGTACGTGACTATTCCAATGAGTTGATTTTATATGCTCTTGCGAACAGTGTTACCGTCCAAGTTGCACAGAAGAAAGGGTTAACAGTGTGGTCTGAGGCTTTTGTAGATCGTACATACGAACAAGATGGCCAGCTGACTCCCAGAAAAATCGTGAAAAGCGTAATTAGCGATCCACATTTCGCAGCAGCACAATTTCAACAAATCGTTAATGAATCAACCGTGACAACTAGACAGCAAACTACATATTCGATTGCAGCCGATACATTTTGCATTCACGGAGATAACGATGCGGCAGTCGAGATTTTGCGATCCATTCGAAAAGAGCATAGAAGTTTACGTTAAAGGAAGTGAGAATATGGCTGAGCAGGCAATATTGCAAATAGACGAGTTAAAAGTCGGTGTAGTCGACGGCAAGAAAAAAACCCCTATTGTCAATGGCGTTTCTTTCGAATTGAAAGAGGGGGAAACGTTAGGCATTGTTGGAGAGTCTGGATGCGGAAAAAGTATGACGTCACTTTCGCTAATGGGGCTTCTTCCGAAAGGAATAGATTACTTAGATGGTCATATTCATTTAGGAGCTTTAAACCTTGAAAATTTCTCGAAAAAGGATTGGCGGGACGTACGCGGGAAAAAAATGTCGATGATTTTCCAAGAGCCGATGAGTTCGTTAAATCCGGTCTATACGATTCGTAAACAAGTACGCGAAATGATTTTTAGCCATGAAAAAATAAGTCGAGAGGAAGCGGATGCACGGACTTTGGAAATGCTAAAGCTTGTAGGCATACCGCGTCCGGATGAAGTGATGGATAATTATCCTCACCAATTATCCGGAGGAATGAGGCAACGGGTCATGATTGCCCTCGCTTTAGTGAACGACCCGAAAATACTGATAGCAGATGAACCGACAACAGCGCTAGATGTAACGATCCAAGCCCAAATTTTAGAACTTATGAAATCGCTTCAAAAAAGACTTCAAATGTCGATCATTTTAATTACGCATGATTTGGGGGTCGTTGCAGAAATTTGCGACCGTGTTGTCGTCATGTATGCCGGAGAAATTATTGAAGAAGCTACGACAAAGAATTTGTTTGATGAACCTCTTCACCCTTATACGAAAGGGCTTCTTGCGTCTTTGCCTTCGATTCACGAGGAAAAAGAATATTTATCGAGCATACCGGGAACTGTTCCGGCGCCCGGAAGTATTGTCAAGGGGTGCCGTTTTAAAGAACGTTGTCCATTCGCGCATGACCGTTGTTCTGAAGATCCGCAAATGGTTCCTCACTCGAATGGAAGCAAAGTAAGGTGCTGGTTGTATGGAGAGGAGGAAGTACATTGACGAATGCTCCTTTATTAGAAGTAAAACAGCTGACAAAATACTTTCCTCAGCTTGGAGGAATAACCGGGAAAAAGGTTCTGAATGAGGTAAAAGCCGTCGATGGTGTTTCTTTCACGGTGAACCGCGGTGAGACTTTAGGTATTGTCGGTGAATCAGGCTGCGGCAAAAGTACAATGGGGCGGACAATTTTAAAGCTGCTTCAACCGACATCCGGCGAGATTATTTTTGAGGGGAATAATATTACGAATCTTTCTCAGAAAGATATGATGAAATACCGGAAAGAGATGCAAATCATTTTTCAAGATCCTTTTGCGTCTTTAAATCCGAGGATGAAAGTATTTCAAATTATCGAAGAGCCGTTAATCAACTTCGGAGTAAAAGATAAAGAGCAGCGCAAGCAAAGAGTATATGAGGTTGCGGAGCAAGTTGGTTTAACGAAAGCTCAGTTGCATCGATTGCCCCATGAATTTTCCGGCGGGCAGCGACAGCGGATTGGCATTGCAAGGGCGTTAATCTCAAAACCGAAGTTTATAATCGCTGATGAACCTGTATCGGCGTTGGATGTATCGATTCAATCACAGGTTTTGAATTTAATGCGTGATTTGCAGAAGGAATATGATTTAACGTATTTATTCATTTCCCACGATTTAAGCGTTGTGAAACATTTCTGTGATCGCATCGGGGTGATGTACTTAGGTAAGATGGTCGAGCTGACGGATAAGCATAGTCTTTATAATAAAGCTCTTCATCCATATGCCCAATCGCTCCTTTCAAGCTTGCCGAAATCCCATCCGGATGAGAAAAAAGAGAGAATTGTGCTGACGGGAGACGTACCGAGTCCATCCAATCCTCCAAGCGGCTGTACATTCCATCCGAGATGTTTTGCATGTATGGAAGTTTGTAAGAGTAAGGAGCCAACATTTATTGAGGTGGAAAACGGGCATTATACTTCATGCCATTTGTATCACTCAGTAGATCAAAATATTAATAGTGTGGAAAAGGAGAGTGTCACCAATGTATAAGAAAAAAAGTTTATTCATGTTGCTGATCGCTGTAATGATCGTGCTATCGGCATGTTCTGGCGGAAAATCGAGTTCAGATGGGGATTCCAAAACGCCTGCAGATCCAAGTAAAAATCCTGCAGCTGAAAGAGGCAACAGCATTGTAGTAGGTGTTCCAACCGACCCGCAAAGTTGGGACCCGATTGACACATTTTTATTGGACTGGAGCTCTGTCGCTTCATCTATTTTTGAAGGCTTAGTAGATCGCGATTTGAATTTGGAATTGCAGCCAGGCTTAGCCGAGTCTTGGGAATACGAAGATGATTTGACTTTGCGTTTTACATTACGTGAAGGCGTTACATTTCATAATGGAGAACCATTTAACGCGGATGCAGTTAAATTCACGTTTGACCGACTCTTAGGAGAAGAGGGAGCAAAAGGGCCTCAACAGGCAAACTATACATCGATTGACTCGGTTGAAGTTGTAAACGACTATGAAGTCATTTTTCATTTGAATACTCCTGACCCAGTGTTGTTAACAAAACTATCCGGTTATGGAGCGGTAATTGTGCCACCTAAATATGTACAAGAAAATACCGATGAATTTTTCAATGATCATCCTGTAGGGACAGGCCCTTTTAAAATGGTTGAATACAAAAGGGACCAATATGCAAAATTGGAGAAAAACGAAAACTATTGGAAAGAAGGACTTCCGAAATTAGACGGAGTTACATTCCGATTTATACCGGAAGCTTCCACACGGTTAGCAGAATTGCAAACTGGAAAAATCGATATTATGAAGCGTGTCGAAATTTCACAAGCACAAACTGTAAAAGATGCTCCATACATTAAATTGGAGGAAGTCGGAACGCCGACTGTATTCTCCCTTCGATTTGATCCTGGGCATGGTATCGTTGACGATAAATTAGTTCGACAAGCATTAAACTATGCTGTCGATAAAGAAGCAATCATCGATGAAATTTTGGATGGCTATGCAAATCCGATCAGCACGTACCAAAGTGACCTTTCATTTGGTAATAACCCGAACTTGGAGCCATATCCATACGATCCGGAAAAGGCTAAGGAATTGTTAGCTGAAGCGGGTGTGCCTGAAGGAACAGAATTGGAAGTTTACATTCCAGGAAATGACGGAAATTTCAAGGAAATCTCTCAAATCATTGCATACTATTTTGATGAAGTTGGCATTAAGCTGAACATCAATAACGCAGATCCAACAACCTTAACTTCAGAATTGATCCCAAGCGGAAAAGCAGGGCATATGTATCGTCAAGGCTGGGGTGGATGGACATTGGACTTTGATAATACCGCTTATTTAATGTACGCAGAGGGCGAGCATTGGAATCCATCGTTTAGTGATCCGAAAGTTGAAGAATTGCTAAAAGCGGAACGTTCAACTGTCGACCAAGACGAGAGGGAACAAATTTTCATGGAGCTAACGGAAGTGCTGTATGATCTTGCACCGGAAATCAACCTATATCAAGAGGTAGGTCTATATGGCGTCAATGAAAGATTAGTTGACTTCCAGCCTCCACATGAAGATCGCATCCGTTTAGAAGAAGTATCTGTGAAGTAATTTGGAAAAAGAGATAGTGTGCGTTCAACATACTGTCTCTTTCTTCACATTTTAAAGGGGGAATCACCATGTTTTCATACATACTACGCAGATTGCTTCATATGGTATTCGTCGTCTTTTTTATATCGTTATTAGTCTTTTTCTCAATTCGTTTAACCGGAAATCCTGCGGCAGTTATGTTTGGCGCTGGTGAACCTACAGCTGAAGCGATTGAAGCGTTAAATGAAAAATTAGGTCTCAATGAACCTCTATATGTTCAATATGGGCTGTTTTTGAAAGGTATGCTGACGTTTGATTTTGGAGAATCGTTCAGAAACGGAGCGAAAGTTTCCTCATTGATTTTTGAAAGAGCGGGGGCAACTTTGGCTTTAGCGGTTGGTGGATTGGCAGTAGCAGTACTGATTGCCTTTCCGATCGGCATTTTATCTGCCGTATATCGCGGGAAGTTTTTCGATTTCTTTGGTAGAGTTTTTTCACTAGTCGGGATATCGTTTCCAAACTTTTGGCTTGGAATTATGTTTATCCTCATTTTCTCAGTAACACTTCAATGGCTTCCTGCATCGGGCTTTGAAGGATTTTCTTCACTCATATTACCGTCCGTAACGTTAGGTTTAATATTGTCGGGGATATTGGCTCGGCTCATCCGTTCTTCCATGCTGGAAGTGCTAAATCAGCAATATATATCGACTGCACGCTCCAAAGGGATTAAAGAATGGAAAGTTATCATTAAGCATGCTTTTCGAAATGCATTGCTTCCGACCATTACCTTTTTAGGTTTGCAATTAGGGGGATTATTAGGCGGAACCGTCATTATTGAACAAGTTTTTGCTTGGCCCGGCATCGGAAGGCTGATCGTTGATGCGATCAATCAGCGAGACTATCCTGTCATCCAAGGCGGGGTCATTTTCTTGGCGATGATTATGGTGCTTGTTAACTTGATTGTCGATCTTAGTTATTCATTTATTGATCCAAGGATCAAAGCAGGAAAGGCAGGGGAGTAAAATGGAGCAAGTGATCGAGAAAAAGAAAGATTCCGCTTTCCAACGATCTTGGAAATTCATTAAGAAAAATCCTACGGGTGTTATCGGGATGATTTTGACGGCAGTCACGATTATGTCGGCAATTTTTGCATCTTGGATAAGCCCTTATGATTATACAGCAGCCAACTTGAAAGACCGTTTACTTCCTCCTTCTTGGGCTGATCCACTTGGACAATCCGTCTATTTGTTAGGCTCCGATCAGGTTGGACGGGATTTGCTCAGCAGAATTATTCACGGGGCACAAATTTCGCTTATGGTAGGCTTTTTCGGAGTATTGATTGCGCTTATCATCGGAGTGTTTTTCGGCTTGATTTCCGGTTATTTTGGTAAATGGCTGGATGATTTCATTATGAGAGTAGCGGACATTCAATTGGCATTCCCGTTTATTTTGCTTGCGATCATTGTAATGAGTGTCATTGGAACTGGAATGTGGAAAATTATCATTATATTAGGAATAACGTATTGGGTTGGCTTTGCCCGTCTCATTCGAGGTCAAGTCATTTCATTGAAAGAACAGGAGTATATTCAAGCAGCAAAAGCGATTGGCGGCAGCAACTTCACGATTATACGAAAACATATTTTGCCCAATGTCATGTCTTCGATTTTAGTGTTGGGGACGATGTATATTGCCGAATTTATTTTATTGGAAGCCTCGCTTACGTTTTTAGGATTGGGCGTCGATCCGACGATTCCGTCTTGGGGAGGCATGTTGGCAGATAGCCGAAACTATACAACAACTGCATGGTGGACAGCTGTTTTCCCTGGCGTTGCGATTATGCTAACCGTATTGGGATTCAACTTATTAGGTGACTGGTTGAGAGACCGTTTCGATCCAAATTTGAAAATGTAGGTGATCATGATGAATGAACTCATACAAAAAATATGGTCTACAGATGGAGTTCTGTTAGATAAAAATAACGACGGTATCATTGACGGAGTCTCTCTTTTCATTAATTTTGAGGAGGATTATTTCCCTCCAGCGTTATTTGATGTTTTCGCAAGAATTGGGTATGAAACAACAGCTTTAAGTTTCAATTTTTTTGATAGAAACAATCAGCGATTTCATTTGAAATGGGAAAAAAGTGAACGAACTCAACTTGAAATGAAAGATTCCAAAATTACGATTTATTATAAGACAGAAGAAGAGTTGAATCATCTATTGTCGACAATTGCGAGCGAAGGACTGTCCTATCGTGAAGAAGCTGTCGTACCTGAAATTGAGAGTATAGAGGATATTTGGACTTTCGCTGGGTTTGGGAATCATTTTGAAGCATCCCCCTATCGTGAATTGAGTGTCGGTTACCATTTAGATCATCATTTACCGATAGAGGTCGGAAAAGCATTTTGTGAATTAATCGCTCGTGCTTCTTTGCTGTCTACACAATTCATACTACCGTGGCGCGATCGAGAAAAAGCGATCGTGAAAATTACGATGAAAGAGCAAGAGCAATTGGCTCTTCAACTTGTAGAGAAAAATCATCTTTCCTTTCAAGGGAAATTAAGTGAAATCCCAGAAATCGTAAAAACAGTAAGCCGTGCGAAGCATTGGAGCGAAGGCGGCAATTTTGGTTACTGGGAAAAAGAATTGAAGCGGCTTCCTTTCAAAGATGATCTTATGCTTGAATTTCAATGGCAGGACGAAAGTGAAGAAGAGAAAATCGATGCTGTGTTGAGGCGGTATAAAGATCAAATCGCTGAAGCGCGTATTTTCATTTCAAAGGATTTACAAAAACGAACTGAACTAGCGGAAGCTTGGAAAAGAAAGGTTCATACGGATCAAGTAGAAGTGTTCTCATCTTTTAAAACAGCATACCATTGGATAGAAGAAGTGATCATTCCACAATATCGCAACGAAGCTTTTGATAAGGTGATTATTTCGGCAGTAGAGGATAATTTGCCGAATGGGCTGGAACTAAACATTCGTTGGATTCAAGAAGTGTATCCGATCGATTTATTGGTAGAAAGAGAATGGGGTATTGCGCATGAAAACGTCATGTTTGACTGTGTGCCAAACCAAGAGTCCACATATATTGTCTATGGTGAAAAGGATGGTGCCCGCTCCGAGCTTGGAAGGCTACACGTACCGGTAAAGCGTATCGATTACGTTAATGGAAAGAACTATGCATATCCATCGACAACTGCTGTTGAACTGTTGTTGAAGGATGGAGAGCGAATTACTGAGCTGATTGATAGCTCAAGAGCGTCATTTTATGAGTTTTATTTAAAGGAAATATTGCCAGCCGTTAAAGAACAAGTAAAAGACTATGAACAGGGCCAAGGGCATATTGTTCCATTTTTTGACCGGATCGAAATAGACGTCTGGATGAATGAAAGCGAAAGAAAGTTAGGCATCGATGAGGAAAGAGTTTCTTCATTAGAAGCATTGCATGAAGATTTATATTTTAATACACTCGATTATTTTGCGCATTGGGGAGAGGAAGTCGAAGGAAAGCCTTTTTATGCACCTGGTGGAGTGTACCCTTTCATGCATTTGACGGAAGAAGACAAACCGAGGGCGAAAGTGAAGGTTTTCCGTTACTCCAACGATACGTTGCCTGAAGTCGTAACAGATACACTTTATTTTAACGCATCTTTTGAGATGGATTATATTTCGGCGATGAAAGACGGCGTTCGATTGCAGCATCCGGTCCATTCATTCGAAATTAAAAAAGAGCATCCTCACCATGAAGTGGAGGACTTCTTACAAAGAAGTCCGTATAAAGTGGTCGTACCCGATGAATCTTTCCGTCACGAACAAATTCCGGTCATTGAATGTTATTTGCCTACGGAAGAGGAATATGAAGCAAGCTTAAAAATGACGCTTCATAAGCCTACGATTATTATTGAAGCGGGTCATCACTCGAATGAAGTTTCGAGTACCTATGCAGTGATGCAATTAATCGATCAATTCACATCTGAACAATTGAAAAAGATCAATATTGTCGTCATTCCGTTAGCGAATGTGGATGGCTACATGCTGCTGAAACGTTTAATGAGTGAGCATCCGGAATGGAAACATCATGCAGCACGTTTCAATGCGGTCGGATTAGAGTATTCCTATGTCAGATTCAGCAAATCCGTTTTCGGGGAAGGCAATATTATGCCTGAGCTGCTGCGCAAATGGGCGCCAGACGTTATTATCGACGATCATGGCATACCATCTCATGAATGGGTGCAACCATTTGCCGGATATAATAGCCCGCCGCGTTTTCCAGTATCCTATTTTTTACCGAGTGCCAAAATGTACGGAATTTGCAGAGTGCCTCAAAACGTAGAAAGACAACTGCATGTAGATAATTTCAATGCAGTAGTAAATGTCGTTAGTGATGAAATTGGGAAAACGTCAATTTCCGAGATGAATGATTATTGGCGGGAACGCTTTAAAAAGTACGGAAATGATTGGTTGCCTGAAGTTTTCTTACTTGAAGAAGCTGAGCATTTAAATTTTTATTTCGATCAAATTGAGGCGGATCCGACTAGTTATTATAGCATTGGACGTTATCCAAATTGGATTGCCGCAGATATTATTACCGAAGCAGCTGATGAAATCGTGTACGATGAAGTATTAGCATCATGTGTCGAAGCACAGATGGTATTTAACTCGGCAGTTATCGAACAGCTAGCTCAATCCGAGATTGTATATGCAAGCGAAACGGAAAGATTTCGTGAACGGCCAATTCGTTTAGTTAACAAATTAACAGAAGGGAATGCCTAAAATGAAAGTATTATTAACGGGCTTTGTGCCATTTTTGGACAACCCGATCAATCCGACAGAAGAAGTAGTAAAATCCATTGTTTCGAGCGGCATAGATGGTTTGGAAATTGTTCCTGAAATTTTACCTGTTCATTTCAAGGATTCAGAGTCTGCTTTAATAGAAGCAATTGATCGTGTAAATCCAGATGTCGTCATCATGTTAGGCTTAGCTGCCGGACGCTCAAAGATAACACCTGAACGAATTGCCATTAACATGAAAGACGGAGAGCCCGATAATGACGGGTATGCGCCGACAGATGAACCGATTGATGTCGATGGTCCCGACGGAATTTTTGCTACAGTGCCAGTAAGGGAAATGGTGAACCGGATGATAGAAGTTGGATTGCCGGCAGCTATTTCCAATACAGCAGGCACCTATTTATGCAATAATATAATGTACGCAGCTTTGCATAAAGCGCAAAAACAGGGCGGAAAATTCCGCGCCGGATTTATCCACATCCCTGCTTCTCATGAATTGGCATTGATCAATAAACGACTGCCAAGCTGGTCTTTAGACGATTTAGTGAAAGGTGTGCGGGTTTGTTTGGAGACGCTTTGATGTTGAAGCTCGATATTCGTTTTAAAGGACGAGAATCATCTCTATTTTAGACACTATGCTCTTAGAGAAGGGCATGGTGTTTTTTATTGTTATTGAAGAAAATTGAAGTGTACTTAATGAATAAACTTTATCGTTAACGATTATATACCAAGCATTAGGTAGAAGAGACATGTAAAGTAATTCACCAGATGTGTATCATAAAAGGTACAAATAGAAAGATCCTATTTTTAATTAAACAAGGTTTTTTTCTTCATATGTACCCACATCTACTCTTTAACTTGTACTAACTATTTGTACATACTTGAATTTCGTTTCTTTCGCTATAAGTGGCAAGGAGCATAGGGCAACGTATCGGATATATTGAATCACATCTCATCAAACAGCAAGGTGGTGAATGAATCAATTACCGGAATGCCTGCTTGTGTCTGAGGAATCAGTAACGAGGGTAGAACAGACAGCTGCTTCTACCCAAGATATCAGCAGCTCAATGGGAAAAGATCATAGTAAGCTCGAACTTGTTAGCCAGCTTTTCTGAATGGAGGATACGAAAATTTAAGATGTAAGAACATCAAACACGACAACTACGATTCCGAAAAATATCAAGCCTCTATTTACTGTTGTATTTGTGATCTATTTTAGTATAATCTATCATAAGAACGATGTTCCGTATTACAGAACCATAGGAGGACTCGAATGAAAAATGAGGTTATCACGGTCCAATCAGTAGATCGTGCATTGATTATATTGGAAATATTGCAAGGAGAGCCGGATGGTTTAGGAGTTACCGAGTTGTCTACTGAATTAAAAGTATCGAAAAGCACGGCTCATCGCTTATTGATGTCGTTGTTGAAAAAGGGTTTTGTACAACAGGACCCAGAAAATCAAAAGTATCGGTTAGGGCTGAAGTTGATCGAATTTGGACAAACAGTATCAAATAATATTGACATTCGCAAGGTGGCATCGAGTCATCTACGACGTTTGGCTGAAAAAACTGGGGAAACGGCTCATTTGGTTATTCAGGAAAGAAGCGAAATTGTTTATATTGATAAAATCGAAAGCTCCGCAACGATACGCATGTTTTCGAATATTGGGAAGAGAGCCCCTATGCATTGCACAGGTGTCGGCAAAGCAATCCTTGCTTTTTTACCACAACAAGAAATACTTGATATCGTTGAGGATAAGGGATTGGAAAAATTCACCCATAAGACGATTATTAATATTGAAACACTATTACTCCATTTAGAAGAGATTCGAAATAATGGATATTCGATCGATGATGAAGAACATGAATTGGGTATCAAGTGCGCGGCTGCTCCTATCTTTAACTCTAAAGGAGAGGTCGTTGCAGGCATCAGTGTAGCGGGACCGATCATGAGAGTAACAGAGGATAAGTTGAGTGCTATGGCTATGGAAGTTTTGCAAACATCCCAAGAAATTTCTAAATTGTTAGGTGGAAAGGTATCCTAATCGCAAAATTCGAATTGACATTGTTTTCGGTTTCGAATTATAATTAGAATATGCATAATTATTGAAACGTCGTTCCTTATTGAGGAACGACTAATAAATGCAACATTAATGAAACTGCGTTCCTCAATGAGGAACAAAAGGGGTGAGGATTTGAAATCAATCTTAAACAGAATTTCCGAGGAGAAGATTGTAGCTATTATTCGTGCTGAATCGACGGAAAACTTGATCCCTACTGTCGATAGCCTATACAAGGGTGGAATTCGTGTAGTTGAAGTGACGATGAATACGCCAGGTGCGATAAAAGGTATCGAAAGTTTGAAAGCGCTTTACCCAGATTTGCTCATAGGAGCAGGTACTGTTTTGGATTCCGAAACGGCTGTACTTGCAATAATGGCAGGTGCAAGTTTCTTGTTGGCTCCTACAGTGAATCAAAAGACTATTGAAGCAGCCAATCGGTATGATGTGCCTTTGATACCTGGAGTGTTCACACCTACAGAGGCACTATCTGCATATGAGGCTGGAGCTAAAATGGTTAAAATATTTCCGATTCGTAGTCTCGGTCCATCATTTCTCAAAGATCTAAAAGGGCCGTTGCCATTTATCCAAACAATGGCGGTAGGCGGAATTTCTTTGGAAAATGCAAAGGACTATTTAGAGGCGGGTGCTATGTCACTTGGGATTGGAAGTTCGCTCGTTGATGATGGAATAGTCCAAACAGGAAATTATGAAGAAATTGAAAAGCGGGCATCCCGATTTGTAGAAATAGCCAATAATGCACGTACAACAAGATGAAAAACTGAAATGCGGTGATGAAATGTTTGCCATACTTATTGACTCAGGTACTACTAATTCAAGAATTAGATTAATCGATAGCGAAACAAATCAAATTACCGATAGTGAGAAAGTGCGTATTGGTGTTAGAAATACTGCTATAGATGGTCACAATGGAGAATTGAAAAGCCATCTTCATAAGGGCTTGGGAAGATTGCTCGAAAGAAATTGCCTAACGGCTTTCGATGTGGAGTATATCGTAGCATCCGGTATGATTACGTCTAACTTAGGACTTTATGAAGTTCCTCATATTATTGCTCCTGCTGGAGTGGATAATTTTGTGGAAAGCTCTAAAGTTGTTAGTTTGAAAGAGTTTTACGAAATTCCCTGCGTTTTTGTTCCAGGAATGAGTAATGCAGTATCGGATTGTATTCGTCCAATCGATGCGATTAATCAATTCGATGTGATGAGAGGGGAAGAAGTAGAATCTATTGGGTTGTTAAAACAAATGGATTTACATGGTAAAGGAATTATAGTCTTGCCAGGCTCCCACACAAAGTTTGTTATTGTGGATCATGACCGAACATTGATTTCTTGTCTTTCAACCTTAGGTGGAGAAACACTAATGGCCATGCAAAAAGAAACGATACTATCCGACTCACTCAGTCCGAACTTAGTTCAGGAAATAGATGAAGCAATGCTATTAAAAGGTTTTGAGGCGGCTAAAAGCTATGGACTTACAAGGAGCTTTTATCACATCCGATTACTTCAACTTTTCGAGAACTTAACAGAGAATGAAAGAGCCAACTATTTTGTTGGATCAGTCATTTATAATGATATCCAATCGCTTTTTGGCAGTATTGAAGCGATAGAGGATTTTGATTGGATAGTAATTGGTGGGACAAATCCTTTAAAGCGATCATTTGCATACTTGCTGAATCAAATGAGAGAAAAATGGAAAGTGATTGAGGCTAATGACCTGCAAGTCGAAAATTCACTTGTCATCGGAGCTCAGGAAATTGCGAATAAGATGAATCGAGACAGATTTGTAAACAGAAAAGAGAAAAAATAACTCAAGGGAGAATATGTGATGAAAAAGTTTATGAAATACGTTGGGTTAGCGATTATTTCTGCTTTAATTTTATCATTGGCCGCGTGTGGAAGTGATAAATCTAGTGGATCAAGTTCTAAAGGAAGTTCAGATTTTCCAAACAAAGCAATTACATTAATTTCACCTACTTCAGCAGGCGGGGGAACTGATGCTGCAGCTAGAGCATTAGCGGCAGATGTTGAAAAGCATTTGGGACAACCGGTCGGTGTAGTTAATAAGCCTGGTGGAAGCGGTTCAGTTGGCATGACGGAAGGCGCGAATGCAAAGCCTGATGGTTACACAGTCACAATGGTTATTGCAGAGTTGACAATGTTAGAGCATATGGGAGTCTCTTCGCTAAATCAAGATCAAATGAAAGCAGTAGCGATGATTAACTTAGATCCTGCTGCATTAACAGTTCCAGCGGATGCACCTTATGATACATTGGATGGGTTCATTGACTATGCGAAAGCTCACCCAGGTGAACTAAAAGTCGGTAATGCTGGTTCTGGATCCATATGGCATGTAGCAGCTGAAAGCTTGGCAAAGAATGCAGATATCGAATTGAATCACGTTCCTTTTGAAGGTGCTGCACCAGCTGTAACTGCTTTAGTTGGAGGACATATCGACGCAGTTACGGTTAGTCCAGCAGAGGTAAAAACACAGTTGGATGCAGGGAATCTTAAAACCCTTGCGGTAATGTCCGATAAAAGATCGGATATTATCCCGGATGTCCCTACGTTTGCAGAAGCGGGTCTTGAAAGCGAAACAATTGCTACATGGAGAGGTATTACAGTACCTAAAGATACTCCTAATGAAATTGTTTCGATTCTTGAGGATGCTTTCTTGAAAGCTGCTGAGGAAGAGAACTTCAAAAAGTTTATGAGCAGCAATGGTCTTGGAATCGAGTTAAAGGATTCGAAAGAATTTACTTCTTTTATGGATGAAAACTATAATTACTATAAAGGAATGTTCGCAGAGTTAGGTTTAAGCGGTAAATAAAGATTGGGATTTTCCCAATCTTTATTTTTTCAACATTGGTATAAGTGAGGGGTGTAACCGATGAAAATTCCGCATATTACAAGTGGAATCATTTCGATACTAATAGGCGGGTTCTTTTATTTTTTGACTTTAGACTTTCCGGACAGAAATACGATGGAAGTTGGAGCTGCATTTTTGCCGAGAATCTATTGTGGATTGCTAATCATTTTCGGGTTGATCTTATTCATTCAAGGGATCCTTGATAAAGAAAAATCAGAGAAACAGTGGATGACGATAGGATATGCTTTGATTTCAATGGTAATAGTTTTAGCTTATATATTGGCAATGCCTTTTATTGGCTTTTATATTTCGACTGCTTTAGTAATTTTTGGACTTTTATTTTTTTCAAAAGTTCGGCGCGTTGCTACATTAATCAGCGTTCCGTTAGGAGCAGTTCTATTCGTATATATCGTTTTCGAATTGCTATTAAAGGTTTCGATTCCTTTGGGGTCGTTATTCTTATAGACCGGGGGTGACAGAGAATGAATTTGTTTTTGGAAGGGCTCATTAATGTATTTCAATGGGATGTTCTACTATTCTTGGCTTTTGGAACATTATTAGGGATTGTTATAGGCTCCTTGCCTGGATTGACGTCAACAATGGGGGTTGCTCTTATGCTTCCACTAACATTTGGAATGGATGCAGTAACGGGGATTCTGTTGTTGATAGGTGTCTATTTCGGTTCCGTATATGGGGGCTCATTGACCGCCATTTTGATTAATACACCGGGAACTCCTGCTTCCGCAGCTACTGTAATGGATGGATATCCACTTACACAAAAAGGGAAAGCTCATAAAGCATTGACGGTATCAACACTTTCCTGTGCAATTGGTGGGCTGATCAGTGTAATTGTTCTTATTTTAGTTGCACCTCAGTTAGCAAGCTTTGCTTTAAAATTTAGCGCGCCCGAGTCATTTGCTTTAGCATTGTTTGGATTATCAATAGTATCCAGTATTGCAGGTAAATCGATTGTCAAAGGATTGATGGCTGGTACATTAGGATTGTTAATAGCAACGATTGGTTTGGATCCAATCGGGGGCTTTCCACGATTTACATTTGGAATGCCTGAATTGTCTACAGGCATCGGTTTTATTCCAATTATGATCGGACTATTTGCAACTTCGGAAGCATTTAAGTCGATGGAAGATATATTTAAAGAAAAAAAGGTATCAGTCACACTTGATAAAGTGAAGTTAAAATGGCATGAATTTAAAGGGTTGATTGGTACAATTTTGCGTTCTTCTGGAATTGGGACATTTACTGGAATGATTCCGGGAGCTGGGGCTGATATTGCAGCTTTTGTTGCATATAACGAAGCGAAGCGTTTTGCAAAGCATAAAGATGAATTTGGAAAAGGTGATCTTCGTGGAGTGGCAGCGCCTGAAGCGGCAGGGAACAGTGTTACAGGAGGCGCCATGATTCCTTTATTAACACTTGGTATTCCCGGAGATGCAGTAACAGCCGTATTGTTAGGTGCATTAATGGTTCAAGGGCTTCAACCAGGCCCTATGTTATTTGAATCAAATGGTCCTATCGTCTATACATTGTTTGTCGGCATGCTGTTGGCTAATATTTTATTATTAGTTTTCGGATTATTGGGGATACGTTTCTTCACAAAGGTTCTGCATATTCCTAAAACCATTTTGACGCCGCTTATCTTAATGCTATGTGTAGTTGGAGCTTATTCTCTTGGAAATAACTATTTTGATGTTGTAGTTATGTTCGTTGCTGGTGTAGTTGGATACTTCTTTAAGCGATTCGAAATTCCTGCATCACCAGTTATTTTAGGTTTGATTTTGGGACCGATGATGGAAAGTAATCTACGAAGAGCTTTGGTCATGTCGCAAGGCGATTTAAGTATCTTCTATACAAGACCTATAACTGTTGTTCTATTAACAATCGCAGTCATCACATTGTTCACACCATTTTTCACGAAGAAACTAATGAAAAAAACGCATAAGGGGGCGACGGAATGAAAATCACTTCATATGAATTATTTCAAGTACCTCCAAGATGGCTTTTTTTGAAAATAGAAACTGATGAAGGCATCATTGGCTGGGGAGAACCGATCGTAGAGGGAAGAGCACATACAGTGAAGGCATGTGTTGAAGAACTGATGGAATATATGATTGGCAAGGATCCAATGAGAATTGAAGATCATTGGAATATGTTATACCGTTCAGGTTTTTATCGGGGCGGGCCTATTCTTATGAGCGCCATTTCAGGTATTGATCAAGCACTGTGGGATATTAAAGGAAAGTATTATAACGCTCCTATTTATCAATTAATGGGAGGCGCTTGCCGTGATTCAATTAAAGTATATTCTTGGATAGGGGGAGATCGTCCCTCAGATGTTGGTGCTGCAGCAAAAGCAGTTGTAGAAGCAGGCTTCAGCGCCGTTAAAATGAATGGAACGGAAGAACTCCAATATATTGATACGTTTGAGAAAATTGATCAGACGCTTGAAAGGGTAGCTGCAGTGCGAGATGCTGTTGGGAATTATGTGGGCATTGGCATTGACTTTCATGGCCGAGTACATAAGCCAATGGCGAAAGTATTGGCAAAGGAATTGGAGCAATTCAGACCGATGTTCATAGAAGAACCGGTGTTATCTGAAAATGCTGAAGCGTTTCGGGAGATAGCAAATCATACTTCCATTCCTATAGCGACAGGTGAAAGAATGTTTTCCAGATGGGATTTTAAAAGCATTCTTCAAGAAGGCTATGTGGATATTGTTCAACCGGATTTATCCCATGCAGGTGGCATTACAGAAGTAAAGAAAATAGCATCAATGGCAGAAGCGTATGATGTAGCATTAGCTCCTCATTGTCCATTAGGACCGATTGCGCTTGCGGCATGTCTGCAAGTGGACGCGACTTCGCACAATGCTATTATTCAAGAGCAAAGCTTAGGCATTCACTACAACGAAGGCAGTGATCTGTTAGACTATATTAAAGACAAGTCGGTTTTCGAATATAAAAATGGCTATGTTGCCATACCGCAAGGGCCAGGTCTTGGGATTGAAATAGATGAGGATTATGTCAGAGAGAAAGCGAGGGTTGGACATAATTGGAAAAATCCAGTTTGGAGACATCAAGACGGCTGCATTGCTGAATGGTAAAGAAAAACCTTAGGAGGATGTACATGAAGCCTAAAGTATTTATTGCAAAGCCTATTCCACAAGAGGTGGAGGAGTTCATTGCCAAACATTGCGATTATAAAATATGGAGGGAAGTTGAGCCGATTCCTGAAGATATATTATTGAAAGAAATTGCGGATGTGGAGGGTCTAATGACTCCGAAAGGAATTATTACAGAAGACTTACTTAGCCATGCTCCTCATCTAAAGGTTGTAAGCAATATTGCTGTCGGTTATGATGGTTTCGATATTGAAGCGATGAAGAAAAGAAATGTGATCGGCACGCACACACCGTATGTACTTGACGAAGCGGTCGCGGATTTAGTGTTTGGTCTTATTTTATCGACCTCAAGAAGAATTGTAGAATTCGACCGCTATGTAAAAGATGGCGAATGGAGTTTTAACTTAGATAGCCAAGAGTATTTCGGGAAAGATGTCCATCATGCGAAGTTGGGCATTATCGGTTTGGGGCGCATTGGTGAGAAAATTGTACGAAGGGCGAAATTGGGCTTTGAGATGGACGTGCTGTATTACAACCGATCGCGTAAGCGCGATTTGGAAGAAAAGTATGATGCCCAATACCGTAATATGAATGACTTGTTGAAGGAGTCTGATTTTGTCGTATTAATGTTGCCTTTAACAGAAGCGACGTATCATACAATGGGCAAAGAACAATTTGCGTCCATGAAGCGTGATGCGATTTTCATTAACTGTTCAAGAGGGCAAGTCGTTGATGAGCTTGCTTTAATTGAAGCGTTGGAAAATAATGAAATCCGTGCGGCAGGTTTGGATGTATTTGAAATTGAACCAGTGCAGAAAGACAACCCATTGTTAAAGATGAAAAATGTCGTTACCTTGCCGCATATCGGCTCCTGTACCGAAAACACAAGATTCGATATGGCGATGAAAGCTGCAGAGAATTTAGTGGCTGCTGTCACAGGACAAGTTCCGCCGAATGTTGTGAAAGAACTGCAGTGAAAACGGTACATGTGCAAGCACGTAACAGTTTATTAACTACAATTGTATAGTCTGAAAACTATGAAACCGGTCAATAAGATATTTGATCGGTTTTTTAGGCATCAGTAAAAATGTTCACAACCTTCTATTGCATAATAACTAATAAACATGTATTATTATGCAATGATATGAATCTATATTGGAAGGGATGAGTTTATGGAACATATGGGCTTCTTGTCGTTAATTCCCCCGCTTATTGCGGTTATTTTAGCGATTGCTACAAAGAACGTCATTATATCGTTATTTTCGGGAGTTTTCGTTGGTGTAATTATTCTAGTCGGTGGTAATCCGCTAACCGCTACGACAGATGTAATAGGGGATTATTTATTTCCGCAGCTGACAGATGATTATAATGCGGCTGTGCTCGTTCTTTTATTTTTCATCGGTGGATTTGTCGCACTCATGGAGAAGTCGGGCGGTGGGGCGGCGCTTGCGGCTGCTTCGATTAAATACATAAAAACAAGAGCAAGTGCTCAAGTGTCAGCGTGGTTTGGGGGTATTCTCATTTTCTTCTCCGACCTTGGGACCCCGCTTATTGTTGGTCCCGTTTTTGAAAAGATTTTTGATAAGGTAAAAGTATCCCGTGAAAAGCTCGCTTGGATTATTGACTCTACCGCTTCACCGGTAGCTGTTCTTGTTCCGTTTATCGGGTGGGGCGTTTATATTATGGGGCTCATACGTGCAGAGTTCGATAAGTTGGGGATTGCGGACTCCGAATTTAGTACGTTAATTCAAGTCATTCCTTTTCAGTTTTACGCGATTCTTACAGTGTTGCTCGTGCCGTTGATTGCTTTTGCGAAAGTTGATTTTGGACCGATGGCAAAAGCTGAAAACCGTGTGCGCCGAACGGGTCAGCTTTACTGGCCTGAGTCAAAGCCGCTTCGAAAGGCGGAGGAGATGAAAGAGTATACGAAAGGCAGCCGCACGATTCTTATTTGGCTTCCATTACTTGTTTTATTCGTTACTTTGTTCGGTCTGCTTATCTCAAAAGGGTTTCCGGTCACGCCGGTTCCAGGTGGAGATTTTCGTGTAGCGCTTAGCACAGCCTATTTGTTTGCAGCTGTTGCGATTGTTCTCCTTATGATTATTTATAAAGTGAAGAAGTTTAATGAGATTATTGATATTTATACATCTGGCATGCAAAAGATGGTGTACGTGGCCGTGACGCTTGTCTTAGCATGGTCGTTAGGGAAAGTGATAGGAGAAATGGGAACGGCGGCATTCATCGTAGAAGTGACGAAAGGAAACGTGCCGGCATTCATCATCCCTGCCATACTATTTGTTGTCGGTGCTGTCATGTCCCTTGCTTCGGGTACATCTTGGGGGACGTTCGCCATCATGTTGCCGATTGCAATTCCAATGGCCATTTCACTTGATGCTCATATGGTCGTATGCATTGGTGCCGTTTTATCCGGAGGGATTTTCGGAGATCATTGTTCGCCAATTTCGGACACAACGATCCTTTCATCAACGGGTGCGGGTGCGGACCATCTCGATCACGTTAAAACACAATTTCCGTACGCTGCGTTGAACGCATCTGTCGCACTCATCGGCTTTGTCGTAGCAGGATTGACAGGAAGTGTATATACACTTGTTTTCGTCATCGCTCTCCTGATCGCCGCAACTGTCGTATTATCTAAACGAAAAAAAGAAAAAGAGGGTGCAGTGAGTGCATCATAATTGCTCCCTTTCAGCGTGCCTTACGTATCGGCACAATTGAAAACGAAAAAATCGGAAGAAGGAAAGCTCCTTCTCCCGATTTTTCGATTCATTTACTCTACAATCTGCGCAACCCAATGCCCTTCCGATACTTCCACCAATTGTGCACCATTCAAATTGTAACGTTCCTTTCCGCTGTCTTCATACGGGGTATGTCGCTGCTTGTTCGCCTCTACTCTTGGATCGGGGATCGGAATAGCTGAGAGCAAGGATTTTGTGTAAGGGTGCAATGGGTTATTGTATAGCTCTTCGCTTTCGGCGAGTTCGACGATTTTGCCGGCGTACATGACGGCGACCCTGTCGCTTATATGTTTCACCATTGACAAGTCATGGGCGATGAATAAATAAGTGAGCCCTAATCGATGTTGGAGGTCTTCCAATAGGTCGACGATTTGGGTTTGAATGGAAACGTCGAGTGCTGATAAAGGTTCATCACAGACGATGAAGTCTGGTTCGACAGCTAATGCACGCGCGATACCGATTCGTTGGCGCTGGCCGCCTGAAAATTCATGGGGATATCGCATGGCATGCTCCGGTTTCAGTCCGACCATTTTTAGCATTTCTTCCACTCTTTTTTTCCGTTCTTCTTTCGATTTGCTCAGCTTATGAATATCCAGCGCCTGCCCGATAATGTCAAGCACTTTGAAACGCGGATTCAAAGACGAATACGGATCTTGAAAGATCATTTGCATATGGCGGCGCATCGTTTTCATTTCATTTTTGGATAACCGATTGACCGCAATTCCTTGGTAAAGGATATCTCCATCAGTTGGTTCATTGAGCCGCAAGATGGCACGGCCTGTCGTTGATTTGCCTGATCCTGATTCGCCAACGAGTCCCAATGTTTCACCTGGCTGAATAAAGAAGCTTATATCATCGACTGCTTTCATCACCTCTCCTTTTCCGCTATCAAAATGTTGTTTTAACGAATTGACTTGAAGAAGCGGAATGGACGTATCTACGCTTTCTTTAATATGCGGAGGACGTTTCGGCTTCTTCTTTTGATCAAGCCGTGGCAATGCATTCAATAGTCTTTTTGTATATGGGTGTTGCGGATTTTCGAATAGATCGATCGTTTTACCCGATTCAACTATTTCTCCTTCTTTCATGACAGCGACCCGGTCGCACATGCCCGCAACGACACCTAAGTCATGTGTAATTAAAATGATAGAAGTGCCAAAACGTTGTTGCATCTTCTTCATTAGGTCTAATATTTGAGCTTGAATTGTTACGTCAAGTGCAGTAGTCGGTTCATCCGCAATTAAGAGAGATGGCCTGCACGCCAAGGCGATGGCGATCATGACACGTTGGCGCATCCCGCCCGAAAATTCATGGGGATACTGGTTATAGCGCTGTTCGCTATTTTTTATGCCAACAAGTTTCAGTAGTTCGATCGCTTCTTTTTTTGCCTCACTCTTCGATACACCACGATGTTTCAACAAACTTTCCGCTATTTGTTTTCCAATTCGTATTGTCGGGTTCAGAGAAGTCATCGGGTCTTGAAAAATCATGCCGATTTCTTTACCGCGAATGGCTTCCATTTCTTTTTCCGTCTTTAGTGAAAGATCTTCTCCTTGAAACTCGATTTTGCCACCTTTCACAAAGGATGGAGGTGAGGGGAGGAGTCGCATGATGGAACGTGCCGTTACGCTTTTTCCGCTGCCTGATTCCCCTACAATGCCAAGTGTTTCTCCTTTCTTCACTTCAAAACTTACCCCACGCACTGCGTTAAAATCTTCTTCTCGTGTTGCAAATGATACATGTAAATCTGTTACACGCAATATAATGTCAGACATAGTAAGTCCTCCTTACGTTCAGGCTCATAAGTTCTATTAAAAAAATTGTAAATTGACAACAATATCATGTTTGAATATAGTATAGTATACCGATAGGAATTATACAATATAGAAAAAGGAGGGATAAGAGATGAAAGTTGGCGACAGTGCCAAGCTTCAAAGAACGTTTCAAGATACGCGAGGCCGCACAATGTATCGGTTGCTCATCTATTTGGCAGGATTGCCTCTACATCTATTACTCTACCTCTTTTATTTTATGCAGCGAAAAGACGATACATACAAAGCGATGACGGCAGAAGTCAAGCGGGAAATCGTTCGTGAAGGACGCAAGGAAGTTTATGTTGCGGAGTATGAGGATCAATTGCTGAGAAAAGCTGCCTTTTTCCAAGAGGAGAAAAGCCGTGAAGAGATTCAGAGGCAGGCAGAACGATTGGCAGATGAAAAAGTGCAGCAAGAGGTTGTCCAGCGAACGGATGACAGATTCGCCCAAGAAGGGGTTCGCAAAAGAACGTATGCTGATTATTTTCAATCGCTTCTTGGCCGACCGGCATTTATTGTTGCATCGCTTGTACCGGGGTTCCTCATGTATATCTTGCTGTTTTTAATCAGCAATCCATTTTTGAAATATATTATGGAGCGTCTCGTCCAAAGCGTATTTGTCATTATTGGAGTGGGAGTTCTCGTTTTTTCCATCCTTTATATTTCACCTTTTGACCCTGCATCCAATATTCTTGGCGAGTCCGCGACAGAGGAGCAAATTGCTACTTTCAACCGAATACACGGACTGGATTTGCCATATTGGCAGCAATTGTGGAATGCGATGAAAGGTATTGCGACGTTTGACCTCGGTTCATCGTTCGCTGGAAATGAAGATGTTGCATCAAGCATTGCAAATAAATTTCCGATTACGTTTACAATAGCGATTTTCTCGGTATTAATGGCGATTGCAATCGCAATCCCAGTTGGCATTTTGTCAGCAACACGGCCGAATTCATTTTTGGATAACACGTTCATGTTCATCGCATTGATCGGTTTGTCGATTCCGAATTTTTGGCAAGGGCTCATTTTCATCTTGAATTTCTCGATTAAATACAATTGGCTTCCTGCCACCTATAGTCCTGGGAACGCCTTATCGATGATCATGCCGGTTGTCGTTTTAGGAACTGGGCTTACGGCATCGATCGCGAGGATGATGAGGTCGTCTTTACTGGAAATTATCCACGAAGACTATATGATTACAGCTCGCGCGAAGGGACTGACAAAAACCCAAATGCTATGGAAGCATGCGGTTGGAAATGCGATGATTCCTGTCATTACAGTTATCGGTCTGTTGTTTGGCGGAATGTTAGGCGGGGCAGCAGTGACAGAGAAGGTGTTCAATATTAAAGGAATCGGCAGTTACATCGTAGATAAGCAATTCATACCAGACATTCCTGCCATTATGGGAGGCGTTGTCTATATTGCGATTACGATTTCGCTCGTCAACTTGTTGATCGATATTTTATATGCTTTTTTAGATCCGCGTATCCGTTCGAAGATGAAACAATCGTAAAGCAGGTGTAAAGATGGAAGAGAAGCTGAATAATCGACATGCATTGGTTTTATCAAAAGAATACCCGCAAGCGAATTTCACATGGATCATTTCGTTGATCGTTACATTAATTTTCTTAGCGAACAGTTTCTCGTGGAAAACCGGTGAATTAAAAACATTTGTATTTGCCTTGTTTATCGTATATTTCGCAACGACTCTTTTCCAAATGTTCATAGTGTGGCGTATGAGAAAGGATTTGCTCGGATATGGAGAAATCCGAAAAGGAACTCGTCGTTTAGGATATGTGCAGTTCGTCAGTCTATCGGTTGGCAATATTTTTGCGGCTGCATTTGCATTTAATTTAATCAATAAACGAAAAACGCCTGAATATACTTTTGCTGTTTATATGTTTTTGACACAACTATTTGTAATTGCAATTTCGGCTATGAATATTTTTAAACCGTACGTGACCGACACGTTCGTCGTTGCAATGGCAATTTTGCTCGTGATTGCTATTTTCTATTTGGCAGTTTTAATCATCGTGGCGAAGTCGGTTTCGGAACAATCTGCTCCGAAATCGATCGGAATCATTGCGGCAATCGTCCTCATTTCAGCGCTATCAGGCAATGTTTTCGCTCTGTTATTAGGATGGAGCTTATTGTTGAAATCAAGAAGCAATGACCGCTCACGCATTATGAAATGGAATAGTATGTGGGAAAAAATCACACGTAATTCGATGGCGATTTTAGGGATGTTTTTCATCATCCTTATGCTGGCCATTTCTGTGATGAGCCGATTCACATTCGATTATGATTTTGCTGTTGAAAATGACTACGGCAATATTTTGCAGACGCCAAGCTTGGCTTATCCGTTCGGCACAGACAATTTCGGGCGTGATGTGTTTTCGCGAATCGTCTTTGGAGCGAGAATTTCATTGCTCGTTGGTTTTGCTTCGACAATCATTCCGGCGATTATCGGTGGATTTCTTGGTGGGATTGCAGGCTATTACAGCAATCGGACAGATAATTTGATCATGCGACTGTTAGATGTGCTCTATGCGATTCCAGGAATTTTGCTTGCAATTGCGATTATCGCTGCGTTCGGAGCAAATACAGTGAACTTAATTATTGCGCTTAGCGTTGGGTCGATTCCGACGTACGCGCGGACAATGCGGGCGAATGTGTTAATGGTATCGAATTATGATTTCGTTGATTCGGCACGAGCGTTGGGCACATCGGATTTATCAATTATTTTTAAGCAAGTAGTACCGAACTCGTTAGCTCCCATGATTGTCAAGTCGACATTGACGATTGGCGGTGCAGTCATCGCGACGAGCAGCCTTAGTTATTTAGGGCTTGGTGTGGAGCCACATATTCCTGAATGGGGGAATATACTGCGGGTAGGAAGTACGTATTTAGAATCGCATTCGTATTTGGCAATATTCCCGGGCCTCGCGATTATTTTGTTAGTCCTTTCCTTCAACTTCTTAGGAGATGGGCTGAGAGACGCGTTGGATCCACGACTTGATTAAGAGTACTTGCAGATTTCATCCATTGGAGGGTGAATCGAAAAATGCATCTTAGATGATGGAAAAGGAGAATGGAACATGGCAAAAAGATTATTGACAATTTTGCTTGCGCTATTTGTTGTATTGGCGGGTTGCGTAAAGACAAAATCGGATGTATCCGGTGAAGCGGATAGTGGAGATAAAAAGGGTGGCGGCAGCGGTAAAGTTGTAATTGAGCTATTGGGAATGAGCTCTGGTGAGGAAGATATGAATATCGTCCGTGATCAACTCATTAAAAACGGCTTTGATGTAAAATTAAATATTCAGCCTGATTATGGAAGCTTTAAATCTCAGCGGGATGCCGGCAATTTTGACATTGCTTTGTCCAGCTGGACGACTGTGACAGGGAACCCGGATTATGCGGTCCGTTCTTTATTCAAATCGGACGGTGACAACAGCGACATTAACGATCCGGAAGTAGATGCATTAATTGAGGAAGCAAGTACGGAAACACCTGATGAATATAAAGAAACGTATAAGCAGCTTGAACAGCGAATTGTAGGAGAGAAAGCGTATATTGCGCCGCTCTATATTTCATTTAAAGCGCAAGGGGTCAATAAAGACGTATTGAACCCGGATACGGTCCGCCTCGCAAAATCACGTGCGATTGCATGGGAAACGATTGATTTTCATGATGCATCGAAGCGCGATACAGATGCATTGATTACTCAACAGGCGATCGGCTCATTGACTTCACTTGACCCGATAAAAGGGAATGATGGCTCGATCAATACATTGAATACGAATATGTACGTGCGCCTCGTTAACCTGACGGATGACGATCAAGTCGTTTCGGACGGTTCACTTTCGTACAACTATGCAATTGGTGATGGAAATTCGGATTATTATTTCATTCTTCGTGATGATATTAACTTTGCGAAAGTGGAAGGTGGAAAAGCAGTTGATACTGGTGAACGTGTCGGGGCGGATGATGTTGTCTTTTCATTGAACCGCGCGAAAGATAAAGATTCTGTGCCGGATCACCGGACTTACAGTTTGCATGAAAGCATGAAGGACATTGAAATTGTTACGGATTTAGCAGAATTGGATACGAAGCAATCAGGCGGTGAAGGAACAATCCGAGAAGCTCTTGAGTTAGGGCTTGAAACTGAAATCACGGAATTGGTAGCAGATAAAACTGCCGCTGACAGCAATGCAGGGAAATACCAAGTCATTAAAGTAACGACAAATGAACCATTCCCGCAAGTGCTGAATTATTTGGCACACCAATCTGCGGGCATCGTATCGAAAAAGCAGGTTGAAAGCATTAACACATATGACGTGGCAAATTTCAATGTCGATCAAGACATTCCTTACGGAGACCAACGGACGGTGACGGAAGGTGCTACGTATGACAATCATCTCTATGCAAGCGGTCCGTACATTCTTGTGAAGAAAAATGATTATCAAGCAGACTTCGTGAAAAATCCGGCATATCGCGCAGGCAGCGAATTCGAGCCGAAAATTATGAGGGTAACTGTTCGTTTCATTGAAGATGCCGACAGCTCACTATCGGCTTTGCGCAACGGCGAAATTCATCTTTTCAACGGTGTTCCAGAAACAAAATATGATTTAGTGGAAAACGATGATAAGTTAGTCCTGCAAAAGAACGATAGCAATGCCGTCACATATTTGCTATTTAACGCATCTGACCGCGAAGTAGCGAAAAGTGAAAATCTGCGCAAAGCAGTGCTTTACTCCATCAATCAAGATGAGTTTTTGAACTTCTACCAAGGAAACAAAAAGAAAGCTTATTCTACGGTAAGCCCTTTGGTTGATACAGGAAACGAATTGATTGCGGATTCGGAAAAAGTGAAAGAGTTTTTAGCGGAATATCAAGCAGAATAAAATCAAGAACTGCATCCCGTTCGTTTGTGAAACGATGGGGTGCAGTTTTTTTAGGCACCAAACTTTCAAAAATACTTGATCTCCATTCGTGACCACTAAAAATACATATCTATTTGTTTCAAACTATTATGATAGAATTAGTTCAGCATAAAATCGAATAATCGAAAGGTTATCGTAGGGGAGTGTCAGTTGAGAAATAAGCATAAACAATACATATTCGCATGTATAGCGGCTTTATATATACTAACGGTCATGACGGGCTTACGGATCTCGGCAGAGAAGGTTGATGAGTTAGGGGGATTTGATTTCAGTGAGCAACTGCATTCGAAAGTCTTCTATACTGATTTAGACGGAGAGTGGTATTTCTTTGAAAAGGAATTGTTATCACCTGGTCAGGTAAAAAAGAAAATGAATGAAGGAAAGGGAAAGATTGTTTCGCTGCCGGATTCGTTCCAAGCCCAAACCGGGAATGTTAATTCGTTTGGAACGTATAGCGCAACGATCAAGATTCCTAAGGATTTAATCGGCAAAGCATTAGCGATTCATGTGCCATATCAATATAGTGCCTACACTCTATTTGTAGATCAGAGTGAGATCGCTAAGAATGGAAAGGTTGGCCAGAATTCTTTATCGCATGATGCTGAAATGTCGCCGGAAATCGGTACCTTTTTTCCACAATCAGATGAATTGCTGCTGACGATGCAATTGTCTAGTTTTGATCATATTCGGGGGGGATTTGAGAACTCGATTTATTTAGGCGAGTCGTCGGCAGTTTCGCGCAAGTTCAATAAGGATATCATCGTAACTCTCTTTATAAATGGGTGTATTTTTATCATTGGCCTATTTATGGTGCTTTTTGCTTTGTTTCGTCGGAGAGAGCATGTGTTTCTCGTTTTCGGGATATTTAGTATGCTCATCTCTGTACGGGCTCTTTTTACAGTTCCCTTTTACTATAAGCTGATTTTTTTAGAGATGTCTTGGCTTTGGGGGACGAGGCTGGAATATATTTTGACAGAAGCAAGTTCAATGTTTTATATCATCCTATTATGGTACTGGCATAAAGAGGAGTTTTCCAAGAAAGTAGTGTCTGTGCTAGTCGCTATCCATCTTTCGCTCATTGTCACTACATTGTTTACGCAACCAGTATTTTTCCAAGCACTATTTTTCAAAGTTTTTTATTTGGCGGTGCCGACATTCTTCTATTTAATTTTCGTCATTTACAAAAGCATTCGGAACCATAATCGAGATGCAAAAGTGAATTTGATTGGGATAGGGATCATATTTTTAGCTTTTTTTAATGACTTTGCTGTTGGGAAAAATTTTTACCAGTCAATAAATTTAATGTTGCCAGCTGTTGCTGTGTATGTTTTCATGCATGTCATCCTAATGAGCAAGGACTTTGCTGAGAGAACCCAAAAAACCGAGCAGCAAAACAAGCAATTACTATCTTTGAATGTCGCAAATGAAAAACTTGCTATTCAACTTCAAAAAGAGATGAAGCAAAAGGACGATTTTTTAGCGAATACATCCCATGAGCTTCGTAATCCATTACATGGCATTATCAATATTACGCAGTCCATCTTACAAAATCGTTCCGATCGGTTGGATGAAAAAACAAAGGATGATTTGGCTCTTCAACTGACAATTGGTAGACATATGTCCCAAACCTTGGGAGATTTATTAGATATTACTCGTTTGAAGGAACACCGTATACAACTCCGATTGGAAAGCGTGGATGTACAGGCTGTTTCTGGTGCAGTAGTCGATATGCTCAAAGTTTTAGTTGAAAATAAAAGTATTCGAATGGTAGTGAATATCCCGCCTAACATTCCACATGTTTCGGCGGATAAAAACAGACTCATCCAAATACTATTTAATCTCCTTCACAATGCTGTGAAATTTACCTATGAAGGCATCATTACAGTCTCCGCAGAAATGAAAAACGGAATGGTCTATATCCAAATTGCTGATACAGGCATTGGAATGGATGACACAACACTCCTTACTATATTCGAACCATATGAGCAAGGAGATTCCAGCATTACGGCAGTTGGAGGCGGCTTCGGTCTTGGGCTGAGCATTTGTAAGCAATTAGTAGAATTGCATGGTGGAACATTGCAAGCACGTTCAATCTTAGGAGAAGGTTCGGTATTTACATTTACATTGCCAATCGATGAAGGAGCATCTGAAAAACAAATAGCACCTGTAACAACGCAAACAATTGATAGGAGTGAGTTTCCTCTTCATATAAATAGCAGTACGGTCCATACATTGGTTGAATCAATTGATAGAAATACGCTGCCAAAAAAACGACCAAAAATTTTAGCAGTCGACGATGATCCTGTAAATTTAAGAGTGCTTAAAAATATTCTTTCTGATGCACAGTACGAGGTTGAAACGGTTACGAACGGAAAAGATGCATTGGAACAACTTAAAATGAAGAAATGGGATTTAATTATTTCAGATGTTATGATGCCCAACATGTCTGGGTATGAATTAACCCGTTCAATAAGGGATAAGTTTTCTATCTCTGATTTACCGATTTTGCTGTTAACAGCGCGCGGCCATACGGAAGATATTTATACAGGTTTTTTAGCTGGAGCAAATGATTACGTTGTAAAATCAGTTGATGCTTTGGAATTAAATGTGCGGGTACATGCATTAACGAATCTTCAAGCATCTATTAATGAACGATTAGGAATGGAAGCTGCGTGGCTTCAAGCACAAATTCGACCTCACTTTTTATTAAACACGTTGAATGCAATTGTATCATTAAGCGAAACCGATACACCAAGGATGGCTCGGCTGATTGAAAAGTTTGCGCATTATTTGCAGAGCAGTTTCTACCTAAAAAACTTGGATCAGCTTATTCCGATTACACATGAAATTGAGTTGCTTGAATCGTATTTGTATATTGAAAAAGAGCGATTCGGGGATAGATTGCATGTAAACTGGGAAGTAGATGATGACATCGATGGAATGATCCCACCACTATCCATACAAGTTTTAGTAGAAAATGCCGTTAATCATGGCGTGTTGAAGCGAATTGAAGGAGGAGTAATTACAATCCGAATTCGTAATAAGGAAGATTCTATTGAAGTGTCTGTACTAGACAATGGTGTCGGTATGGATGAGGAAAAGGTAAAACAATTGTTCACGATTCAACCGGATCGAACCCAAAGAATTGGTCTAATCAATACTGAACAGCGTTTACAGCGTTTGTATAGTAAGGGACTCAGTATTCACAGCACGGAAGGGGTGGGAACGTCAATTACTTTTACGGTACCAAATACTATTTCTTCTGTGTGAATCTGTTCGGTGCTTGCGCATAAAAAAACGAGGGAGCTGTTTACATCATGTGATCAGCTCCCGTTGCAGTTGTAAGGTATCAAAACGAATTGAAAATCTGCACTCCTTAATTTAATGCGATACGACAGACATTCGGAAAGCGGAACGCCTGCAAATAAACCTACTATTCATAATCCATCATGCCGCATGGGAAAATGCCAACAATACTTGCAATCTTGCCGTACAAAGTTGGCTAATTTCATCCATTGTATAATAGCGCAAAGATTGGATAATGACATGATTAGGCTCGTCCGGACTACACCATCTATCAAGCGTTCGATGGTTTTCTTTTCGTTAATGGTCATTCAAAATAAGAAATTTCAACGAAAATGACCGGCAATCCGATCTCATGTACTTTATATTTATTAAGCGCTTCTTGAAGCAAACGAACATAAGTGACAACTAATGTGCCGATTAGGACAGTATCATTTTGATCGCAAAGCTCTATATGATCGAATTCTTGGATATGGGTGTCTTCTTTATCTTCGTACACATAAATCGCCACAGGAGTATAGTGAAGGATGACTGGATATGTATCTTCTTCCTCATAATGAGTTTGTTGATGTACATTTTCATATGGATTTTTATTTTTATTGAAAAACATAATATGCCTTCCTTTCTCCGATTGTTTGAATATATGTACGAAAAATTAAGAGAAAAAGATTCAATTTAATGGGCTCTCGTTCTATTAATTGATTTGCGTGTAGGTTTTGTGTATAATCTCTGTTAATTGCATACGATGAATGTTTTCTAGGGTTCCGTAACATTGATGTTAGTCTGGTCCGAGAGAAAACTCACAGCTTTTGCTGTGCCACGGAAGGATAAAAGCCTGGGAGAAACTGTTTTATATACAGTTTACTCCCGGGCTTTTTTTATTTTGATAAAAATGAGGAGGTCGTTAAAATGAATGCAACATGGATTCAAGTAATTGTTGCCGCAGTATTTGAAGTGTTTTGGGTCATTGGCCTAAAGCATGCTGAAGGCTTTTGGGAGTGGAGTGGAACGGTTCTTGCGATCATCATTAGTTTCACCTTAATGATTATGGCAGGGAAAAAGCTGCCAGTAGGTACCGTCTATGCAGTGTTTGTCGGATTAGGCACCGTCGGGACTGTCTTTTCAGGTATTGCCTTTTTTAATGAGCCATTGCAAATGGCAAAAGTCATTTTGATCGTAATTTTATTGGCAGGCGTCATCGGATTGAAGCTGTCTCATCGGGAAAGCAATGAAAAGGGGGATGAATCGTAATGGCATGGGTTTCTCTCATGATAGCAGGGTTGTTCGAAATGTTTGGTGTGTTAATGATTAATAAGTTGCATAAAGATAAAAATTGGCAGTCCGTCGCGCTAATGATCATCGGGTTCGGAGCTAGCTTTCTATTTTTGTCTTACGCCATGAAACAATTACCGATGGGAACAGCATATGCAATTTGGACGGGTATTGGCGCGTCGGGAGGTGCGATTTTAGGCATCCTTTTTTATGATGAACCGAAGGATTGGAAGAGAATCTTTTTTATAGGCATGATATTGGGAGCAGCTGTTGGATTAAAGTTAATTTCTTAGAAACGATACTTGTGCACCACTCTATTCAGACAATAGAATTGCATACTCTATATAGAGAAGCTGATCAGGCCAATACTGATCAGCTTCTTGACGTATTAGGACTACTGGGTCAATGGAAGACCCTTACTAATAAAGATAGAGAAAGTTTTCAATCTAATGAGTCGTCTTTCTTTCAAGACAAGCCTTATTTTATTCATAAACAAAATATCTGTCGGATTGTTAAGAGATTTGTAAGAGGTTGTTAAGTGTTATGTAAGTGCATTTTACTATGATGGTGGATGTTCGGGGGGAGGGTAGATGAGAAAAATAATAGGAATTCTGTTGCTGTTGACAGGATTTTTGCTTCTTTTTTATCCGCAATTCGAAAGAAAGAAATTTGATGCGGATCAACAGGAGTTGATGAATGCCTTTGTACAATTAGGTGAGTGGGAAGAGCGGGAAATTGCAGAGTCAGAAAAACTGCAGGAAGAAGAGGATGTTATAGCCCCTCTCCAATTAGCGGATGGTGTAAAAGGTATTTTGGAAATCGATAAAATTGATTTGCAAATTGCTCTATTTGACCAGGCAACCGAAGAAAACCTCTTAAAAGGTGTTGGCATCATTGAACCAGAAAAGGAGATTGGTAAACAAAATATTGGCATAGCTGGACATCGCTCAACAACGAAGGGTAAGCAATTTAACCGTCTTGGCGAGTTAAAGGAGGGTGACCGTATCCAAATTAAGACATACGATGACACTTACACCTTTAATGTGACAAAAACTTATGTTGTACACCAATCCGAAATATCCGTCCTAAAAGACCAAACAGACCCCATGATTACACTTGTCACTTGTACCCCATTAGGCTCCCGCAATCCCCCAGACCGACTTATTGTGCAAGCGCAACTTATTGAGGGGGAAGAAGTAAAGTGACTTCCACCCTAATAGCTTCTAACCTTAATTTGAATTTTAGAAAGCGGGTATGGTATGAAAAAGATAACAGTTTTTGCGTTATTTCTGTTGCTCATCGGCCAAACGATATTAGGTCCACTTGCGACGGTTAGTGCAAGTGGAATAGGCAGTTCTCCAATAGTATTGAAGGAAAGTTTGGCAACGGATGAAAACGGCAGTTCATTTGGTGAAGAAAATCCATTGCAATTAGAATCTATCGTTATTCTTTCGTATGAATGGAACATTTCAGAAGAGGTTGAACAAGGCCAAACATATTCAATTCCTCTGCCAAATGGGTTAACCGGAATCGATACAATTGGTTTATTAGTTTCTGACAATAAAGCCATTGGTTCCTACAAGCTTGTTGGGAATAGAATTGTAGTTACAATCGATGAACAAATAGAAGTCTCGGTTTCAGGAACGCTTAAAGTCGAAGCAAAAGTGGCTGATGTAAATAGCTTCACTTTTGGGAATGTAACATACACCATAGCGGAAGAATCTTCAAACCAAGGTGAAGAAGAGACACCAACATCTGAACCGGCTCAAGAAAATGGAAATGAGATTGATCGTATAACAGACGAGTCAGAACAAGATGAGGAAATTGATAGCAAAATTCCTGAGGAAGATTTAGAAAGTAACTTTCCAGAAGATGGTTTGACCGATGAAGAGAAAGAAAATGAAGAAAACGGATTTTCGAAAGAAGTAGATCCGCTTGTTGATGATGGAATATCACAAGTGATCAAAGAAAACATTTTAACTGATTATGATGTAGAAGTTGATGATGATATGATCATTGGCATCACTTACGACTGGGCATTGCAAAATGGGCATGGCTATAAAGCAGGAGCGACCTATTCCTTTACTATCCCGCCTCAGTTAAAAGTATACAATACGGTTGATCGTGAGGAAATGCTGTTCAATGACAAAGTTATAGGCTACTTCTCCGTCTCCATAGATGGAACAGCAACGATTGAATTCACGGATGTCATTGAAAATTATTCAAACATAAGCGGCCATATCGAAGTATTAACTGAAATAAGAGAGGACGCAATCATTGTAGATGGCCGTATTACCATTACACCGATAGAAGGTAAGGAATCCTATACTATTCCAGTCAACTTCCAACCGGGGGGGCCAGCTATTGAGAAAAAAGGTATTCCAAATCGAACTTACAATGGGGATGTAATCACTTGGACCGTTGACTTCAACAAAACCATTGAGTCACTATCCAATGCAAAGTTAGAAGATGTCATACCTGAAGGTCAGCTTTTAAAAGAAGATTCCATGAAGCTCTACAAATTGAATGTGAAATGGAATGGGGATGTTGAGCTTGGAGAAGAAGTTGACTTCAATAAAGTTGGAGACTATGATTTCGCTTTGGAACTAGGTGATATCAACTCTGCCTACCGATTAGTGTATGAAACAGAAATTACTGATGCTGATAAAACAACATTTACCAACACTGCGATATTACAAGCGGATAATAAATCTGATGTGGACGCTACTGCTTCCGTTTCTATTCAACGCGGTAAACCATTAGAAAAGACAGCGAATCAATACAATAAGGCTGAGCAGTCAATTGAATGGGAAATTCGATATAACTACAATGAGAAGGCGATTAGTAAGGAGGATGCGATACTAAAAGATTTCTTTACAAACAGTCATGAGCTGATTGAGAATTCGGTGAAGGTTCATGAGATTACAATCAATTCTGAAACAGGCAAAGAATCCAGTTCAGAAGAATTTACTAATTTCATCCTTACAGAAGCGTCGAAAGAAGGAAAGAATGGATTCGTACTTTCGTTCAATCAAGATATCGAGAAAGCTTACAAGATCACGTACAAAACAAAAGCAAAAGAACGTGTTTACGAGAATACAGAAATCAAAAATGAAGTAGCGTCCGGCATTTATGAAACGGGTGAAGTCGGTCGGGAAATAGGCCCGCAAATTTTGTTTAAGAGCCACGGAACACCAAACTATAGGGATAAAGAAATCGAGTGGACGATTAGGGCGAACAGCGATCAGCATACAATGACGGATATCGTCATGGAAGATGTGTTTACAAACGCTGGACTGAGATTATTGCCAGATTCAATCCAAGTGACAGAAGGTCAAGTTCCGTTATCTTCAGGTACCCATTACATGATCACAGAAAACGCCGATGGGTTTACACTGACATTCAATAAAACGGTTGAATCGGAAGTTATCATTACTTACAAAACAAAGTTTGATTATGAGGCAAGAACGAATAAGGAGTTAAATTACTTAGAAAATAAAATAGGTATGACATGGAAAGATGCATCGGGCAATGAAAAAAATATAGAGGCCAAAGCGGCATTCACTCCGGATACTTATACACAGTCCAATGGTTTCAAAAATGGTTCTTATAATGCTGTTGATAAGGAAATCACTTGGAATGTAGGCATCAATTACAATTTACAAACGCTTGAGAATGCGTTTGTAGAGGATGTATTTGACGGCAACCAGAAACTAATAGAAGACTCCATTACGGTCTATAAAATGTCTTTAACTGGCGGGACAGATGGAGTTGAAATCGGAGAAGCGATTGAAGGGGAAGATTACAAAATTGACTACTTGGAAGAAAATAAATTCCGCGTAGTATTTATAAATAGAATTAGTGAACCGTATAAAATCGAATACAAGACATCGGTTGATGAAGTCTCTCTTGTAGCAAAACAATACAGTAATACCGCAACGCTAAATAGCAATGACATTGTGCATACTACCTTACATGCTACAGTTACGACACCGTTTGGCGGTAAATATATCGACAAATCAGGTAAGCAAAATGGTAAGGTCATTGATTGGCAGATCGACATTAATTTTGGAGAATCTAAAATTGAAAAAGCAAAAATCACTGATATTGTCGATGAACATCAATTGCTAATACCTGATTCTCTCAAATTGTATGAAGCAAGAGTAGTCTCCAACGGCAATGTGGAGCAAGGGGCACAATTAATTGAAGGGGAAGATTATACAGTAAGTTTTACAGATGAGTTAGACTCCTTTACCTTAAGTTTTACTGACACAATTAATAAGCCGTATATTTTACAATACCAAACGAGAATAATTGCAGCACCTGATACGGTTACTAAAAACAGTGCATTATTCCGTGGAGATGGAAGTCAAGAATTCCCTGCAACATCGGAAACTATTACGATTAAGAGAACAAGCGGGTCGGGAAGCGGCACTGGTGAGCTTGGCGGGTTGACTGTAATTAAAAAAGATGCAACGACTAACGAAGTCCTGAAAGGCGCTGCATTTGCACTTGTCGATCCTGAAAGTGGAGTAACCATTGCATCATCTATTACAGATGATAATGGCAAGATTGTTTTTGACAAGCTACTTTATGGAGTATATATATTAAAGGAAGTAGAAGCTCCTGAAGGATATATTGGAGTAGAGGATCGAGAAGTTACGATTGATACACCTTTTGAAAAAGAAAACGAAGAAAAGGCTGGAAATATAGAAACGGTATTGAATGAGAAGATCATCCATGCAGTGGAACTTACTAAGGTTGATGAAGAGAATAATGTTTTAAAAGATGCTGTATTCTCGTTGGAGAGAGAAACGGCAGATGGCTTTGAAACATTCACAACCAATTTGAGAACTGGCGAAGATGGATTAATCAAAGTAGACCAACTAAGTCCGGGAAAATACCGCTTTATTGAAACGAAAGCGCCAATCGGGTATCAGCTTGATACAACACCAATTGAATTTACAATTGGTGAAAAAGACACTAAAGTCAAGACCGTCCGCATGGTAAACTTGAAAACCGGTTCCGTCTTGCTCATCAAGCATGAAAAGGATAATCCAGATGTCCTTTTAAAAGAAGCAGAATTCAAGCTTCTTGACAGTGATGGAAAGGTGGTACAGTCGGATCTATCTACAGATTTGAATGGGGAACTTATCATCAACAACTTACAACCGGGAATGTATCAAATTGTTGAAACAAAAGCTCCATTTGGATACGAATTAGATCCGACACCGAGGGAATTCACACTGGAGGCCGGTAAATCAGATACCATCCGTATTTTAATTCCGAATGAGCTGAAGTTAGGCGGAGTCCAGTTAACAAAATATGATTTCTTAGACATGACTAAAGTGCTTGAAAACGTAAAATTTTCACTTCGCGATTCGAACGGAAATGAGTTAAGGCAACTTACTACAGACGAAAATGGGCAAATCAAAGTTGACGGTTTACGACCAGGTAAATACGAATTCATAGAAATCGAAGCCTTAGCGGGCTATGAATTAGACGAGACACCTATCGAATTTACGATTGAAACAGGTCAAACTGAAATATTGAATCTGTCTATGAAAAACAAGGCGTTAGGTCATGTTGTTGTTACAAAAGTGGACGATAAAACGAATCGAACGCTATCTGGGGCCGAGTTTACACTTATCAATGCAAATGGCGATCTCCTTCTCGAAAAACTCGTATCGGATAATGATGGGAAATTTGAAATTGATAGCCTATCTGCTGGCGATTATAAGCTTATTGAAACGAAAGCACCAATTGGCTATAAGAGACTGAGCAAGCCTTTTGAATTTACCGTTGAAGTTGGGCAAGAAGAAGGTTTAAATATTGTAATTAAAAATACCAAAAATCCAAGTGGCGGAGGAGGTGGTACTCCACCACCTGTAGACCCTCCTACGGATCCGAAAGAGCCAGGCGAACCGGGAGAACCAGGCAAACCAGGTGAACCAGGCGAACCAGGCGAACCAGGAAAACCGGGTGAACCGGGCAAACCGGGAGAACCAGGCGAACCGGGCAAACCAGGTGAACCAGGCAAACCAGGTGAACCAGGCGAACCAGGTAAACCGGGAGAACCAGGCGAACCAGGTGAACCAGGCAAACCAGGTGAACCAGGCAAACCAGGTGAACCAGGCGAACCAGGCAAACCAGGCGAACCGGGTAAACCAGGCGAACCAGGTGAACCAAGCAAACCAGGTGAACCAAGCGAACCAGGTGAATCAGGTGAGTCAGGCAGTACAGATAAGCCGGGAGCTTTAGGTGAATCTAACAATTCAAATAATCAAAGCAAACTGACAAAGCCTAACAAGCCAATAGGCAAGACGAATACTTCACCTTCATCTATCGTTAAGGAAGGAAAACTTCCGCAAACTGGAGAAGCATATCCAATTGGCACCATTACATCGGGAGTGGCTCTCATTCTATTAGGTGGTTGGATGTTATTGCGTAGAAGAAAAGTAGAACATAAAAGTTAAAAAACAGTATCTTATTCGTAAAAAGTCCCGATTTCAATTCAATAAGGCAGTTGGAATGTTACAATTCCAGCTGCCTTATTATTAATTTCTCGAATTAATGATACAATTAGTAATATACTTAACTATCCATCGGATAAAAATATCTCTAAAATTTCTCACTGATTGAAGAAGAATCGGCAACATCTCTTTGTGAGTATCCCCTATAGCAGCTAAACCACTAGTGAGGTGAGCATAATGTCAGATAGTTTGATAGATGAAAAAACCAATCTCGAAGCTCTTTTCAAAGTGTTAGATAAAACTTTTATGACTGTCCGCTTATCATGTGATGGAAAAATAATCGATGCAAATTTAAGTTTTTTAGATTTGTTTCAGTACAAATTAGATGAATTGTATAAAGAAAGCTACTGGCGATTGGTAAATAGTTCCTACGCTGACATACAAGAAATTTGGACGACCGTTATAGGTGGAGAACAATGGATAGGTGAAAGCTGTCTCATTACAAAAAACGGAGATATGAAATGGCTGGAATCAACGTTCATTCCCGTCTTACAGAAAGACGGAGAAATCTTACACATACTATCCCTTCATCTTGATAAAACTGACCAAAAATATGCGGAAAAATGGAAACGGCTTGCATGTCGCAACGAATTGACAAAGTTGCCGAACCGAAGAGCATTGATTTCCTCGATCGATACATTAATTTGTCAAACGGATCAAAATGATATGGAGTTTGCAGTTCTTTTTATGGATATTAATCAGTTTAAGTCGGTGAATGATAACTATGGTCATCATATTGGGGACTTGCTTTTAATCGAAGTGGGAAAACGAATGTTGCAGTTGCTGTTTTTAGACGGAAGGCTGTTTCATATAGGTGGGGATGAATTTATTATATTACTCGACCATAATAGTAATTTGGAAAATGCACTAAAATCCATTTTCGCTTTATTTGACGATGGCTTCAAATTGGATACACATTTTCTTCAAGTAAGTGTCAGCATAGGGATAAGTCAATATCCGAATCATAGTACGAATGCACAGCAATTGGTCAATTTAGCGGATCAAGCAATGTACGAAGCGAAGGCAACATCGAGGAACGAGTATCGTCTTTATGGGACAACTACTGTATTGGAAAATTGATAGATCCTTGCAGCGCATCTGCACAATCTGAGCGCAAGATAGATGCTTTCTTCACGCAGTTTATCAAGTGTTACACACCTTTCAATTTGCTGCTACCAAAACGCATCCTGTCTACAACCCATTTTTGAAGTTCTTATTTTCGGCTTTTGGTTGAATTAAAGGGCATTATTATTGAGATGGACAAGACTCCAACTAATTGATTTAACCCATAATTTACAACGTGCCCAATATGCGCGAACGTGAAGTGAACATGAAAATCCGGGGAGGTTCGCGCAAATTTCTCTTGAAATTATGAACTTTATATTCCTAATATGGGAAATAATGAATAAAAAATAGTCGCTTTTTGTATAAATACCTATTTTATGGTAAAAGAAAGAGGGAAAACCCTACTTTTTCGCTGTCGCACTCTATATGAGTGCGTGGATTGAAATGTCCCATTTACCGCGCAAAAAAGTTACAAACTCCGTCGCACTCTATATGAGTGCGTGGATTGAAATCCAAGTTAGAATTTGAATGTTATCTGATGTGTATCGTCGCACTCTATATGAGTGCGTGGATTGAAATGATAGATTTGTAGATCGTTGGTGGAAAAATCATGGTCGCACTCTATATGAGTGCGTGGATTGAAATTTTTATTTGTCCACTATCATCTAAGTAACCCAATGGTCGCACTCTATATGAGTGCGTGGATTGAAATTGCGACAAACTTGCGCGCGGACGCATAATGACGCTGTCGCACTCTATATGAGTGCGTGGATTGAAATGATATTCCACGGCTCTGGCGTAACCAAGTCGTCGCGTCGCACTCTATATGAGTGCGTGGATTGAAATGTCACGTCCATTGTCTTAACTTGCAATTCCCGCCCGTCGCACTCTATATGAGTGCGTGGATTGAAATCAACACCTTGACCGGAACGGACACTCACTTTTGGTTGTCGCACTCTATATGAGTGCGTGGATTGAAATGTCTTATCGATGCCAATTTGCATAGCTTCCAGTTTCGTCGCACTCTATATGAGTGCGTGGATTGAAATAAATCAACTGGTGCAACACCTTTGCGGTATAAAGCGTCGCACTCTATATGAGTGCGTGGATTGAAATTATGAGCGGTTAAATGTGACGTGAGGAGGCGATTGTCGCACTCTATATGAGTGCGTGGATTGAAATTACAAATGAGACGTACTTCTGATACTTGTCCGAGTCGCACTCTATATGAGTGCGTGGATTGAAATGGCTTGTCCTCCACATCCTCAACAGTGTGGATGTCGTCGCACTCTATATGAGTGCGTGGATTGAAATATCCCCGCCAGTCAGTTTTACGCGCGTCCGAACATCGTCGCACTCTATATGAGTGCGTGGATTGAAATCGCGCTCTCTTAATATATTGCGCAAACCTTGATGTCGCACTCTATATGAGTGCGTGGATTGAAATAGAATCTGAACATTGAGGGGGGATTGACGTTGAAGTCGCACTCTATATGAGTGCGTGGATTGAAATGCCCGGTTTAGTCGGCGCGCCATACTTGTCCGTCAGGTCGCACTCTATATGAGTGCGTGGATTGAAATCACCGACTGCCTGCCGAGCTTATACGCTTCTGCCGTCGCACTCTATATGAGTGCGTGGATTGAAATGTCTTGCGTGCGCGGCCCGTAATATTCTGTTGCCGTCGCACTCTATATGAGTGCGTGGATTGAAATTTTTTCGGCTTCGGCTCTTCCGGCGCTTCGTACTCGTCGCACTCTATATGAGTGCGTGGATTGAAATTGCGTCACCGCGAGCAAGTCCGCTTGTGTGTCGGGTCGCACTCTATATGAGTGCGTGGATTGAAATGCCAATATCAACCGTAATTTCCACACCATCGCCTGTCGCACTCTATATGAGTGCGTGGATTGAAATCATTGGGTACTACTAAACTCATTTTGTATTTCATCGTCGCACTCTATATGAGTGCGTGGATTGAAATACGCAATAAACGTTCACGCGCCGCTTGTTTTGCCGCGTCGCACTCTATATGAGTGCGTGGATTGAAATTGTAGTAGGCTGTATCTCTTTGTTATTCTTTTAAGGTCGCACTCTATATGAGTGCGTGGATTGAAATTAAAGTTTTTGGCAAGGACTGGCGCAAGGTATACGGTCGCACTCTATATGAGTGCGTGGATTGAAATACCGGATTGGTCAGGACCAAAAAGTACTGATTATCGTCGCACTCTATATGAGTTCGTGGATTGAAATTGCTGCCGACCGATTATTGAATGCTAGAAAAGTTCACCTGTCATGGTAAAAGCTTTGAAAGACTGTCTAACCAGTCTTCCAAAGCTTTTTTCTGTGAAAACAAAGGCTATCAATGTGTCGTTTTATGAGTTTATGCATGTTCAAAGCAAATGTTCATGTATGAATTGGAAGTAGTAACTCATGAATGTTTTATCTTTAATACTTCTCCCAATTTTTGGCGATGCCATTTTTTATGAATTTTATTTCAGATATCGAATTAAATACCTATCTATTTAACTATCAATTTGTTATAGTCAGATTATTGAAGTTTGGCAGCTTCAATAATTAAAAGTGGAGGAGATGGATCGATGAAGCGTTTATTAGTAGGTTTTTTAGCATTGTTTATGGCGCTCGCCATGACAGTACCGTTTTCTGCTCAAGCGGAGCAGTCTATCGAAACCGTCAAAGCTGCAGAAGCGACCGAGTTGAATGTAAGCCGTTCAGTTTTATCGTTAACTGAAATTCGAGATGTAACCATTGAGGCTGATTTTGGTCGGAAAGTTGATTTGAAAAACTTGCAGATCAATTTTGGCGGTAAGGCTTTGGCTGAATGGAAACAGTGGGATTCTGAAGTTAAATCTTATTCCGGAGATCCATTTATCCTTGTTAAAAAAGAACCTCATTATGTGGATGGTACGACAAAAATTGTAGCTGAATTGGAGTTTGGTTTGCCATTTGGCACCGCAGATTTATCGCCGAGAACGGTCCGTGTAATCTATAAGGAATTGCTTGGCGATTATGAGCTTTCTATAGTAGATTCGGATAGTGATATGAAGGCATCCACTACAGTAAAGTTGAATGTGTATGATGAATTCCTCGAATGGGATGAGATCAAGCCTTCCATCGACAAGATTTTTGAAGAGGCTAATGTACAGAATGAACGCTATTTACATTATGAAAGTCCTGGAAAAAGTGTAGAAGGCAAGGATATGCATCTTGTTGTACTTGCAAAGGATGAAGATGCTGTAACTAACTACTTAGAGAATGTATTGCCAATAGCGCTGGAAAATCCCGCAGAATTATTAGCAAAACTAAAAGATGGAACGATGGGTGAGTTTCAAGTCCCTGTCTGGTTTAACAATATTCACCCAGACGAAGTGGAAGGGATTGATTTTCAAAGTGAATTGCTAAAACGGTTTGCATTGGATACAGAAGTCTCTTTTACCACTACTGATGAAAATGGAGTAGATGAAGAAATTGTATTGAATGTTGATGAAGTATTAGATCATCTAATTTTCATTTTTAATTTTTCTCATAACCCGGATGGCCGTGTCCATAATACACGGGCAAATGCGAATGGGTTTGATTTGAATCGGGATAATGCATATCAGACACAAGTTGAAACGATTCAACTGAATCCGGTTATCGCAAAATGGACGCCTCTTGCAATGATGGAAGGACATGGGTATGTGAAAGGCTTCCTTATCGAACCCGCGACACCTCCTCATAATCCGAACTTTGAATATGATTTATTAATGGAAGGAATGATTCCGCAAGCGCATGCAATGGGACAGGCAGGAATCGGAAATTCCAATTTGACTTCCTATTTCTTAGCTTCTGAAGGATACAATGATGGATGGGATGATATGGGACCTTCCTATACACCTATTTTTTCAATGTTGCACGGTACGCTTGGACATACAGTAGAAGTGCCATCACTTAGCCAAGATGCGTACGATGCGATGGTTGGAGCAGGATTAGGAATGACCAATTATGTATTTGAAAACAAAGATGAGCTATATACTCGGCAACTCGAAATTTTTAAGCGCGGCATTGACGGCGAAGATAATCGAGCAGTGGATCCATTATTGACGAATGCAGCAGGTGAATCGATTGGTCGTGTACGTGGAGAACATGAAAATTTCTTTCCAGATTATTATGTGATTCCGACTGATAAGAGGAATCAGAAAAACGTGTCTGAAGTGTATAACATGGTAGACTACTTACTACGCAACGGTGTTAAGGTTGAGCAAACGACTGAAGATGTCAAAATTGGACCGACAACGTATCCGAAAGGTGCATATGTTGTGCCGATGAAACAAGCAAAAAGAGGGTTGGCAAACGCAATGCTATATGTCGGAGATGATGTATCTGATTGGGATGCAATGTACGATCCGGTTGTGGCTAACTTCCCAGCACTTAGAGGGTTTGATATTGTAGATGTGCGCATGGGCGATAAAGATGTTCTTGAGGATTTAACAGTGGCAGTGTCTGAAGTCACTGTGCCTGCAAGCGAGTTGGATGAAAGCAAAGCGAGACAAGTATTGAAGAATGTAAACAATGACACAATTAAAATGGTAAATGAGCTTTTGAAGGAAGGAAAACATGTAGGAATCATTCAAGAAGAGAAATTTGGATTCCAAAAAGGTGATTTCATTGTACGAACAGAAGACGTCACATCCTATGTAGATAAGTATTTATTCGAAGCAGTTGCATTGCCATCTTATCGTTATATTGAAACAAAATGGATTGCTCAACCGAAAGTGGCAAGTAATGGTTCAGATCAATTAATTTTCTCGTTGAATGAATTAGGTTTTGATTTGACCGATGAAGAGCAAGCAAGTGTTGTTGTTTCAGATTCCAATTTACCAAAGAATCTAGCTGGCAAGACATTTGTCGGGATTGGCAATAGTGTTTTGAAAGCTGTCCATGAAGCAAATTTACTTGAAGGATTTGACTATAAAACGACAAAAGGAGGACACGAGGGACTCATTAAAACAACAGTGAATGCCGAGCATCCGTTAATGGCTGGCTACCGACAAGAGGAGGTTTTCTATACAACCAGAGGATCATGGATTACGTCAGTTCCTGACAAAGCAGAAGTTTTGGCAACAGTAAAAGACGCTTCTGATTTTTTCATTGCCGGCTGGTGGCCTGGTCACGATGGTGCAAAAGGTCAAACTCTAGCCTTTACGCAACAATTGGACGATGCAACAATCACATTGTTTGCAAATGACTTAGCATTCCGTGCACATACAAAATATTATTATCGCATGCTTGCGAATAGCATCTATTCATCTGCTGATGAAGTAGAATCCCCTGAGAGGGAAGCCGATCAGTATGAATGATTGAGCAACCAATTGCATAATGGAAAAAGTAGCGATCTATTCATAACCACTAAAATAGTTCGCTACTTTTTATAGATTTAAATAATGTTCACTCTATAATTATTCAGTGTAGAGTGTATGAAACGACGTGCAATACTCATTCAAATTCGTGTTGGATAAGTATTTTGACAAACAATCTAATTTGAGAACGTATATTTTTTCCATACCTTTCTATAATCAATTCGACCATGATGATTTAATTTTATGTTGACGTAAGGGCTATCCGTAAGTTCATATACACTGTGAGAGCGATGAGTTAAAAAGAAAATGGCCCGTTCGGATTTTAAAAACTCTTCCATTTCATAATACGTTTGCCAACGAAAAGTTTCCTCTTGAGAACGTCTTATCTCTATCATTTTCCGAGTTATAAAATCCTTCATTTTCTCATCTAAACAAGGATAAATTGTCAAGTGAGGGGATTGCAATGCATTCACCGCTGATAGTAATAAATCACTACCGAGTGCAATTCCACCGACAAAAAGATCAAATGTTGACAAATTACTGTTGCTCATTATTTCTCGGGAATTAATTAAAGAAACTTGTGATGGGATTCCTATATTTTTTAGCTGTTCTGCAAGATCTTCAGCGGCCTTTGCATGATTAGCTCCAGTTCTTATTTGCTGGGCAGCAATTTGGAGCATTGGACCATCGTATTGTAAAGGTTTACTCCTACCAATTTGTTTTTTTGAGTTGTTAAAGAAAGTTGTGATAACAAACTAATTGATACGAATTCATTTTCTGACTGTTCATTACAAATATTTTCAGGATTAAGCATTTCACAAATTTTGTTTCGAAATTCTTTATTTCTCATAGGTCCATCTTTGTTGCAATTGAAAGTGATATAGGTTGCCCCTTCTTCAATGACTTTAACTTGCCTCCACTTCTCATTGGGTTGATTCAATAAAAAAGGGTGATCTGTTTTATGCTCCCATTCCTCAGGGGCTTTTATTATATCAATTCGATCCAACCAAGGTCTTGTAGCAAAGTAGTACCGATTTACTTCAAGCCGCACCATATTTTCATTATGCTGTGTTAAACGATAAGGACCACTTCCGACTGGAAAATTTGAAAACTTCTCTCCATCTGCTAATAGCAGTTCAAATGGTATAATGGATGCCTTCATAGAGGATAGGCTCCGAGGAAATAAATAATCCACTTCTTCTAATTCAAATATGATGACCCGATCATTGAGAGTAGTAATTTTTTTAATATTAATTAAAAAAGTTTTTTTCTTAATAAGGCGATCGAATGTTTTCTGGACATCTCTGCTTGTTAACTCTCGCCCGTGATGGAATAGAATACCTTTATTGAGATAGAATGTCCAATGTTTCCCATCATTTGATTCCCAATGGTGTGCAATACTTGGCAGCAGCTGCTCTGTTTTCGTGTCATACTCAACCAGCCTATCGAAAACTTGTTGTACCATATGAGCATCATGACGGGATGTAATATACAGTGGATCCATTGTTAAGTCAGTCTCATAGAAGGGATAACGAAGAATATCTAATGATTGGTTATCCTCATTTTTATGTAATAATCCTAAGCTTGAAGAGAACCATTTTCGAAACTTTTCCTTGCCAGGAAGGCTCATTCTATGCATTAATACAAATGCATCTTGATACTGCTCAGCTTTAATTCTCTTCTTTGTTTCATTTAAAAGCACTTCATCTTCATTCAAATGTAGTGTCAGCTTTGGCTTTTTACCTCTCCCTCTTTGCGTCTCCCAACTAATAACTTGATGATTATGTAGGTATTGAACAATAGTTTTCACATGTCTTTCAGAACAACACAGCAGATCAGATAATGCAGCAACTGATGTTTCTGTTGGTATCCCTTCAATAAAATGTTTTGTCAATATAAGCAGATGTTCTACATATTTCATGTACATTTCCCCCTTAGATAAAGGTGAACAATCTCATTGCATACGAACACTTTTTTCTTCATCTTTTATTATTCTATACTTTCGGTATGAGTACAAGGGAGGGGGAAAAGAAATGAAAACAGCTATCGGTAAACCTTCATTATGGAATAACAAAAATTTTCTACTATTATGGAGTGGTACTTCGCTATCAAGTTTTGGTATGCAAATGTACAGTATTGCGATTCCGTTGCTCATTTATGATTTAAGTAGATCGGCATTATCAATGAGTATAATGCGTGCGATAGAGTTTTTTCCAAATATCATACTTGGACTGATTGCGGGGGTTTTAGTCGATCGTATGAATCGAAAGAGAATGATGGTTTGGACATCTTTCATCCAAGCACTTTCTATGTTTGTTGTTATTCTATTGATGAATACAAACCAAATCGAAATATGGCATTTATATATGGTGGGTTTTGTTTTGTCTTCAGCAGGATACACATTTGGAAATGCAAATCATTCGGTAATCCCGCAAATCGTTTCAAAAGATCAACTTACTTCAGCAAATGCGAAGATGTCTTTAGTTGATACATTAATTAGGATGGTTGGACCTGGTATAGCAGGAATGCTCATTGCCGTATTTTCTTATGGATCTACATTCATCATTTATTTTTTCTGTTTAATCCTTTTATTGATTTGTATACAGTTTATTAAGGTGCCTTCTTTAAATAAGAATAAGGGCTCTGCCTCTATTTGGGCAGATTTAAAAGAAGGAATAGATGAGCTGTTTCGAAATAAAATATTATTGACGCCGACGATTACTATTCTCTTCATTAATTTTGCTTCGAGTCTTGTTATTGGGGTTCTTGTCTTCTTTGCAGCTGATGAGTTAGGTGCAACTTCTCAGCAGATCGGCTTTATGTTTACAATATCTGCAATAGGAGGCGCCATTGGATCCGCTGTCATTGGGAAAATAAGAAAGAGGTTTGGTAGAGGAGTAATTTATACATATTCATTGTTGTTTGATGTAATGGCAATGTTGATGCTTATTTTTGCTCAGACATGGTGGACTATCGGGATCTCACTTTCGATAAGGACATTTTCAACGACACTATCAAATATCGTCTATTTTACAATTAGACAAGAATTTACTCCGAACCATTTGTTAGGGCGAGTTGCGGGGACGTCATCAATGCTAATGAAATTAACATTACCACTTGGACTCTTCCTTTCGGGGCTATGGGCGGAATGGCTACCAATACGAATTTTGTTTCTCATTTCAATGTGTATATTTAGCCTTTTATTTATTCGACTGCTTTTTCACCCATTTCGAAATCTCGTTTAAGGTTCATTTGAAAACAATAGATCCAAAAGTGGGGTAGCGTTAAACTCACACCAAAAGAAATACCTCCCAAATAGGGAGGCATTCCTTCGGTGTGATTCAATTTATGTGATTAACTGAGATGGAGTAAGTGTTGTAGACCTTAGGCAATTGGTCTTCGTTTGCAGACGCAGTACCTTGAACTGAAAAACCTAATACAACTACAAGTAATAACGTCGCTACAATTTTTTTCATTATAAATCCTCCCATTTCTCAACTTTTCTATAAATATAGCCATATCTATTTGCCTCGCGGTAATAAATAGATGATAGCTTATATTTCCTATTTTGATAATACCATTCGGCGAGGGCAATGCAGTACTTATGGATGTATCGAAAGTCTTGAATTTCCTTGAAGTATTGAATTGCCGCCTCTGTTGTTTCTACCAAACCTTCTTCACTATGTAATGCTTTAAATAAATGAAAGTGATGGTAATACGATCGTAAACTTTCGTCATTTAATTTATGAAAAATAGCAAGTCCGATATTAGCCCAATGGTTTACTAAATCCTTATCATTCAGCTTAGAGTACTCCATGATTAGGCAGAAGATAGAAATGAGTTTTTCGCTTTCTTCTTTCTTACTATCTATGCTCTTCTTGAAGTATAAAATGGATTGTTCACTATTTCCCATCGTACTATTGAGTGTACCAATGTTATGGTATATAATTCCTTTTTCGTCATGCAGGTTAAAATCCTCACATATTTGCATGGCTTTAGAATATGCGTCAAGCGATTCTTCAAATTGTTCGCTTCGTTTACGGGTAATCCCAATAATTATATAACAGTCTAAAACTCTATTCATTTGTAAGTTTTTCAAGAAAAAGTCCATTGCTTTGCGAATGTAATCAATAGCTGTAAAGATATTTCCTTCTGAGGTATATATGATTGCGATCATATAGTTGAATTCGGCTCGTTCCCATTCACTCAGGGGAATGATATCTAATTTAGATACTATATCTTCGAAATAAGCGTTTGCTTTTTTCCGTATCCCTGACCCGTAATAAAACAACGCTTTATTCAACTGAAATAAATAAAGCTGATACGCATCAAACTGGTCCACCGAATGCTGCAATGCCTCGATTTCATTTTTGAGAACCTCGATATCTTCTCTAAGGATCAGCCTAAATCTCAACGTGATCAATAAATACGTATAATGTAAGGAATCATTTTCGAATAACGGACTATTTTGCTCCAAGTATGATAGTTTGTCCTTCGTAAGTTCGTCATTTCGTGAGGTGATGACGGTTTTATACGTATCCATGAGTAGCTTTTTGAACTCTAATTCGGTTTGTTCGTCGTTTTTTTGCAATTTGCTTGGATCTATGGCTAATCGGTTCATGAGGAGCAATGCAATTTCATCACTTGGCTCGATTAGGTTGCGTTCAATTTTGGACAAGTAGGAAGGCGTGCAAATGCCCTTGGCCAAAACGATCTGTTTCATTTCTTGCCGTACACGTTCTGCACGTATCAAATGACCTATTTTCATTCGCCAATCCCTCTCTCTATTAGCATAGTACATCTTTAGTATAAATCATATTCAATCAAAGTGAGAAATTTTTATTTGAAAACAGTGAAAAACGGCTGTTTTCGAAAAAAATGTCTCAACATGAATCTATTCAATTGTATAGTGCGAACATGTTACGTTATTTACACTAGGGAAAGGAAATCTCAAACAATCAAGGAGAGTGAAGGAATGAAGACTACACGAACTAACAATAGCTGCACAGATAAATTCCTGGACATCGAAATTGTGAAAATGAAGATGGAACTCTTGCAATTTGTAGAGAAGATGCAATCAGAAGGCTATTTAAAAACTGTCGATTATGAACAACTTACAAGTAGATTGACTTCCAAAGAGGAAGAATGGAATTTGTAAAAGCTGAACCCGAAAGATCTTTCTTGGTTCATTTTTTTATTTTAAGGGGCGGTATCGGACGATAATATGCCGATACCTATTCGTTATTATTTCTGTTTCCGAAGTAAATCACTGCCTATCTAACTGTCAATTTTATATAATCGGATTATTGCAGTCTATTTGACAGCGACAAAATAGGGGGAGGAGGCTTACGAGAGAAGCGGGAGAACATTAAGAAATAAGGGGTGGAATGGATGAAGAAGCGAATGAAATGGGTATTTGTTGTGCCGATCGCTCTGTTGCTATTCGTTAGCACGCTGCCGGGAGCGATACATGCGAAAGAGATTGACATGGATTATGGAAATTATCGGCAAGTGGCAACTGGATTAGATGGAATGGTGACGACAGCTCATCCTTTGGCATCACAAATCGGCGCGGATGTGCTCCTAAATGGAGGAAACGCCATTGATGCAGCGGTTGCGATCCAGTTTGCTTTGAATGTTACGGAACCTATGATGTCGGGAATAGGCGGTGGCGGATTCTTAATGTACTATGATGCAGAGGCAGATGAGACAATTATTTTGAATAGTAGGGAGCGTGCGCCTGCTGGGGCTACGCCTGATATGTTCTTAAATGAACAAGGCGAGCCGGTTCCATTTGCAGAAAGAGCAACTGGTGGAAAAGCGGTAGGTGTACCTGGAACGTTAAAAGGTTTGGAGGAAGCGTTAAATAAGTGGGGCACGCTTTCTATGGAGGAATTGATAGAGCCTGCCATCCAATTGGCGCGAGATGGATTCCCGATCGATTCAGTATTGGGAAATGCGATCGAAGAAAATAAAGCGATGCTATCGAAGACTGCAGCAAGAGATGTGTTCATTCCAAATGGACAACCTTTACGTGAAGGGGAACTTCTTATTCAAAAAGATTTGGCAAAGACCTTTGAGTTAATTAAAACTGAAGGAACGGATGCCTTCTATAACGGTGAAATTGGGGAAGCGATCGCAAATGTTGTCCAACAGTACGGAGGATCAATGACGACGGAAGATTTGTCTTCCTATGCAGTTACTATAGACAAGCCGATTTGGGGCGATTATAAAGATTATCAGATTGCAAGTATGCCGCCGCCAAGCTCTGGAGGAGTATTTTTGCTGCAAATGTTAGGGATCTTGGATGGCTTTGATTTATCGCAGTATGATGTGAAGTCTTGGGAGAAATATCATTTGTTAGCTGAATCAATGCATTTGGCATATGCTGATCGGGCTGCTTACGCGGGTGATCCGGAATTTGTCGATGTTCCGTTGGAAGGGTTGCTGCACCCAGATTATATACAGAAGCGCAGAGAGTTGATTGATTTGAAATCTGTTATCGCAACACCGACAGCAGGAAAGCCATGGGAGTTTGAAAATAAAGCGGTGGAGACAGTACTTGTTGAACAACCGAATGATGGACAGCCAGGTGAAACAACCCATTTCTCTGTTACAGATCAATGGGGGAATGTTGTCTCTTACACAACAACAATTGAACAACTATTCGGGACAGGAATTATGGTTCCGGGATATGGCATTATGCTGAACAACGAATTGACGGACTTCGACGCTGTACCGGGCGGAGCCAATCAGGTCGAGCCAAATAAGCGGCCGCTTAGCAGTATGACGCCTACTATTGTATTCAAGGATGGCAAACCGGTCATGACTGTTGGATCGCCTGGTGGACCGACAATCATTACATCAGTCCTTCAAACGATCATCCATTCCATCGAATATGATATGGAATTAAAAACGGCAGTGGAAGAGCCAAGGATTTATACAAATAATACGTCATCTTACCGATTTGAAGAGGGGATTCCAGAAGAAACGATGGAGCAATTGCGGAAAATGGGCCATCAATTCGGTGAGAAGCCTACTGTGATTGGGAATGTCCAAAGTATCTTGATTGATCAAAAAGAAGGAATTTACAAAGGAGTCGCCGATTCCAGCCGAAACGGAGCGGCAATTGGGATTCATTTTTAATAGAGCAGGAGTACAAAACCAGCCAATTCCTTATCGATGGCTGGTTTTTTTGTTGGTTCTATAATATTTGTTGGGGTATTCACACAAATTCAACAAAAAAAAGCACGTAATCACCATTTCTTTTATACTTGAATTGTCGGAAAACAAGTAAACGAAAGGTGAT
>NZ_JBBCZC010000024.1:0-61737 GCF_037144575.1 Sporosarcina sp. USHLN248 | reverse complement strand
CGCCTTGTCTGACAAGCGTTTTCAAGTCAAGCTGGGCAAACACCTATCTCATGACTACAAACCTTAAAAGGACTGTAGACAAAGTAAAAAGATACTTTGTCTACAGTCTGAGGTACCGCATCATTGCGGTACCTTTTCATTTCTTTTCAATCAATCCAATTCCTAAGCCTGTAGGATCTACCAAGTACGCCAAATAAAAATCATCAAACTCCATTTTTTCCCTAACAGTCAGCGCACCCATTTCTCTACCTTTCCGAATCGTTTCGTCAATTGAAGCTACTTCCATTTGAATGCGTATCCCATGAGGATAATCAATAGGTCCTTTGCAAATACCGCCACCAATGCTTCCCGGTTCCTTAGATGTAGAAACTGGCCAATAATCATGGTTAGGAGCTTCCACTGACCAACCAAACAACTCTTTGTAAAATTCGATTGATTGTTCAGGATGTTGACTGTTTAACTCAAATCCAACGACTTTCCCCATTCCTTCCCCCCTTTCTCTCATTCATCACATCATTTCTCTGTTAACAACATATAGTTACATCATTTCAAAAAAGGAACAAAATGCTCTAAAAGCAAAATAATAGCGACCGTCAGGACAATGGTAACAACTGTTTCTAATATAGAGTATTTCTTTTTATCCTTCTCCCAGACATAATTATGAATAATAATGACGGCAGAAATGACAACTATCAGTTGAATTGGCCCCATTTCATCCCTCCATCGCTAGAGCATAATCTTGAGCGGTCTTTCTATACTCCTCTTATTTATCATTAATTTTTCTTCTTTAACTCTTTCATCCGATTAATATAATCCTCGATCTTCTTATCTATTCGATCTACTTCATCATTGATCATTTTGTTTTTCGTTTCTATCCATTGTTCAAGCATGCCTCTGTATTCTTCGCGGTGCTTCTCAATGATCGACAGTAATTCATCTCTTGTAGATTCATCGATCATCCCTTCGCGCTCTAAAAGATTTGCCGCTCCAACAAAGCGGTCGCTTTCTATACGAATCGAGCCTCTCGCACGGTCTCCCAATCTTCGAACTTTGTCGTGCGCCATTGTTTTTGGCCAAGCGTCTGCCTTTACAAACATTAAACCGACAAGATCCAAGTCTGACGGTAACCAAAGCTTTGACATATTGCTTGAAAAGTCTTCTAATGTGTCAGCAGCCATATACGTGCCATTCCCGGCTTCTGCCACTTCTTTTAATTGGCTTTCCGACTGTTGATCCACTTGAAAGCCGATGACGTTAACATGGCGATCTTTCGACAACTCCGCAAATGCCTTCGCTTCGGCTACTGGATCACCATCGCAGGTTTCCGCACCATCACTGACAATATAGAGCGTAATGTCTTCTGTCGACTGTTCATGGTCCAAACGAGCCTGTTTAATGGCACCCGCCAATGGTGTCCATCCACTTGCCTTTACTTCATCAACTGCTTTATCGAATTCAGTTTCTGTATATTCCCCTAAAGGATACACTTCGTCAATCGTACTGCATGATACGTTTTTGTCCGCTTTGTTCTGTGTTCCTGCGTGCCCATAAACATATAAGGAAACATCGCTTTCCTTTCCAATCGTCATCGCAAAGCCTTTGACGGCACTTTTCGCCGTATCCATTTTCAACCTTCCATCCGCATGAAGCAGCATACTGGAGCTCGCATCCAACAAAATAATTGCTTTTGACGGTAAGGTTGCAGGTTTCCCTTCGACATTTATCTCATATGGCTCTGGCAAAATCGGCTCTTTAAACGAAGGAGAGTAATCGACCAATGGCTGGATCGTTTCCTTGAACTGGGCTCCTCCTAATAAATGAAGAAACACACCATACAATTCTTCGGGTTTCTGTGTAACGACTGTAATGCCTTCCATTTCACTTAAAAACGCTTCCCTTATATCAGAATGCACTTCCTTGCCGATCCATATAGACGTTTCCCGTTCAACCGAAAAATCCTTTGTTAATTCCCCAGGAGGAAGTGCGGCAAGCTCTTCAAGAGACGTTGCCCGCTTACCTGTTGGAACAGGATCTTCCGTTTCGCTTTCCGTCTCTTCTTCAGTCTCTTCCACGATTTCTTTATCAGCTTTATCAGCTTTATCCGTTTGTTGTTCTTTTGCAATAAAAGATTTTTCACTCTCCCCTTTTGAACAGCCGGACAGAGCGATTAACGCAGCAAAAAGGACAATTGTCATTTTCAATTTCATAGAGCAACCCCCTAAACTATTAATATTGATACGGGCAATCAATCGAATAGTTTCTTCTAAAATCCCAATTACCTCTTTTATACAAGTAATTTTCCATTGATTAGTAGGATTACAGTTAAAAGACCTATGCTATCTTATCTTAACCGACAGGGCATAATACGGAACGAATCTCTCATATACTTTAATAGTGTCTATCAAAAAGGAAGGAGGTACTGTTGCTGACCTTTGAATTTATCCTCATCGGAAAAACGACTTGGAACTACCCGCTACTCATTGCCATCATTCTCATTGCCGTCATTTACTTAGCACTAATCCATCGATTCGCTAAAGAACATTTCGTTCCCTTTCAACCTATTTCCTTTTTCATTAGCTGCGCATTGTTTCTCTTTATAGCAGCCAGTCCGTTTGCGATAATCAGCCATCTATCATTCAGTTTACATATGGTTCAAATGAGCATCCTTTACTTCATTATTCCTCCTTTAATGATGTTAGGCATCCCTGAGCAATTGCTAAACCAGCTTCCGCGTTTTCCTAAGCATAAATGGCTTACCTTGCCTCGTCTCTCTCCCAAGAATGCCCTTTATACATTCGCAACCTTATTTCTGCTGTATCATCTCCCTTTTATTCTAACAATCATTGCAGGTAATCCTCTATTGAAAAATGGCTATTTGTTTCTTCTATTTGCATTATCATTCAGCATGTGGAAACCACTCGCATCACCCGATCCATTGTTCAGATTATGCACTTGTAAAATGAAACGGTATGCCTTTATTAGCGGTGTTGCCATTACACCAGCATGCCTTTTATTTATTGGATCGGCCTTCTTAGGATATACAGGCAATCCACTTTTCGACCAACTCATCGCCCATCTTTGCGGGCCTGCTAATTTGGACGCTCTCCCCATTATGCCATGGCCTTTCAACACAAAATATGATCAGGTGCTTGCTGGTTTTCTAATGATAGGCTTGCACAAGCTTAGTCTCTTTATGACACTTCGGCTCGAACGAAAAATATCTATACATTTTTATGAGGGGTTAGAATCGGAGGTTGAAAAGCGATGTGTTTAATTTTCCAAAATAAAACCCTCGATCGACTGCTCGACCGAGGGTGCTAAAAAGATTTATCTTGTGTAGGAAACGACTGCATTGTGGAAATTGCGAAGTGCATGGACTGCTTCAGCCTTTGTAGTGAACTCAAAAATCCGAAAGCTTTTTTGTTCAAATACGGTTAATACCCACATTGTGCATTCTCCTTTGAAGTTATTTTTGTTTTTCAATGCCTTTCTTACTTCTCATTCTACTTTAACTTTTGAAAAACGATAGATGCATGTGAAGTATTTCACAATTCGTTCAAAGACGAAGCGCTTACATGCGTCAACTTTGTGAAAAGGAAACATAATGAGCTGATTGACGAGATGATGCAGTCAATTGTTCCAACAATTGCTTGCTAAAAAGGTTGTGCAACGTTGCTGAGGATCTGTCTATGCGGACGATTATGATTAGCGCATTCTGGTTTTCGCGTGGCCTGCTGACGTCTTGTGCACTTAGACTGCCTTCCACATGACAAGCGTTTTATGCCAGGCTCGGCAAACACCTATTTTATGACTACAAACCATAAAAAGACTGTAGACAAAGTGAAAATATTTTTTGTCTACAGTCTGATTTTCCTTTTTACAACGTCTACTACACTCTTCTACTTTTCAATCTAATCAATAGTCCACTACTTTATCGTTTTTCATTAGCATTAAGAAGAAAAAAGCAAATCGGTCTCTATGCATTCACAATTGGCAGAGAGATTGTTAGGAGTGCGCCACCATTATCACCATTTTCAGCGCGGATCGTTCCATCGTGTTTTTCGATAATGGATTTCGCAATATGAAGACCTAATCCTGCATGTCCCTTCCTTCGACTCCCTTGGTAAAATGCATCGAACAGCTTCGTTATTTGTTCTGCCGAAAACCCCGGTCCATCATCAGCTATTTTTATAGTGATTCGCTCCTCTTTTAGATGTACTTCAAAAAGAATTTCACCTTGATCGACGAAACGTATACTATTGGAAAGTAAATTATTAAATACTTGTGTCAGCCGATGAGGATCTGCCTTTATATTTACCTTCTGTTCACGTTCATCTTCTATTTTCCCGATGAATTGGACCCCTTCCTCCTTACAAAGAAGTTCATAGTCCTCCAGCTTATCAATAAGGAATTCCATTGGATCAAATTCCACTTTACACAACTCAAACGAATCGCTTTCCAAAATAGCTGTGTCACTAAGATCATGAACAAGTTTTACTGCACTTGCCATATTCTTTTTTATGACAGGTATATATCGCTCAAATCGATCGATTCCTTTTTTATGTGCTTCCTCTAGCCCTTCAACATGGCCTTGGATAATGGTCAAAGGTGTGCGAATATCATGCGCCAAAGCAGCAATTGCTTCCTTCCTCTTCTTTTGCATATTCCATTCGCGTTGCAAAGAATCCGACAATTCATCCCTCATTTGTTCAAAGGCGATGGTCAACTCCTTCACTTCTGTAATGTTTCCGGAGTCATTAAACGAAAACTGCAAATTTCGATCGCGAATAGAAGCAGTAGCTTCCATCAATTGACCAAGCGGCTTTTTCAATTGAAGGCTCAACCTCCTGACGAACAAAATCGTAAAGAGAGTAATGTATAGAAAAGGGGCGAATAGAAAGAGGAATGAAATTATTTTCACTAACATTACTTCCGATTCATTAATAGCTGTTACCTTCAATGTATAATATAAGAGCAGCACTCCTTGCAAGGAGCCCTCCTCTGATAGAATCGGTATGTATTTTTCATAATAATCGCCTGGTCCAGAATTAACTAAGTTCAAATTTTCCAGCAGCCGCTCTTTCGTCATATCAGATTTGTCAGGAAGAGTACCGTATTGATAACCGCCATTTTTATTGACGACTTTATATTTGAATCCTTCTTTTGGAATAATTTGCTCTAAAAATTCCTTTCCTGACTCTTCCATCAAACTGTCTTTTTCCCGCTTTACTTGTTCCTCAATCGAAGGAATCATTTTTTCATAATGGTTTGCATAATACGTCTTATCTTCACCAATGAAGAGCAGAGCAACCCATGTAATGAGCGTACATCCAAAGCTAACTAGTAAAATTTTCACAATTAGCCGGTGAAGCCTGCTTTTGATCGACACTGTTTTCATACCCACTTATAACCTACTCCCCAAACCGTTTGAATAAATGTGGCGGTCGGATCGATTTCCTGGAACTTTGCTCTAATTTTCTTTATATGCTCTGTTACCGTTGAATCATCTCCATCCGCTTCAAGCCCCCAAACCCGTTCATATATATGAGACCTTGAAAACACTTGCCCTTTATGCAATGAAAGAAACCAGACGATAGCGAATTGCTTGCTCGTCAATTCTACTTCAACCCCGTTTAACCTCACTGAACGTCCTTTATAGTCAATCGTCAACTTTTCAAATCGAAGTTCCGTTGTTTCTTTCTCATTTATTTTTCGTCTTTCACGTCTTAAATGGGCATGGACCCTCGCTTTTAATTCAGACAAGCTGAACGGTTTCACGATATAGTCATCGCCACCGACAACGAGTCCTTTCACCCGATCCGTTTCGTCTTGGCAAGCACTTAGAAAAATGATTGGTCCACGGACGACAGATCGGATTTGCTCGCACACCTCAAAACCATCCAATCCGTCCATCATGACGTCCAACAATACAATATCCGGCTTTTTTGCCGCTTCTATAATCGCCTGTTCACCATTAAATGCTGTGAGAATCTCATACCCTTCGTCTTCCAACGCATCTTGAATAAAGGAAACAATCTCTTCCTCATCATCTACGATTAAAATTGTTTCTTTCGCCATTATGCATCTTTCCTTTTCTTCGATCATATCTTTCAATTCTAACGAAAGTATAATATTCGCCGTTATATTTCCTTTATCCTTTATTTGTACTCTATCACTAAAGAGTCATAGGAGGATATCAGATGAAACGGATTGAAGTTTTGGACGGTTTACGCGGTTTTGCTTTGCTCGGGATTTTAATTGTAAATATTAACTTTTTCAATGAATCTCTAATGGCAATCAGCCTCGGGGGGACACCTGTGGAAGGATGGTGGAATGAAACGATTAAAGCCGTTTCCGTTCTATTTGTAGAAGGAAAATTCCTTTTATTATTTTCATTTTTATTCGGATACGGTGCAGTGATTTTATACTCGAATGCTGAAGCTGCCGGTAGAAAATTCACTCCAATGTTCATAAGGAGAATGATGGCTTTACTTCTTTTCGGCATTTTACACGGCATTTTCATTTGGCATGGCGATATTTTAACTAGCTATGCATTGTTGGGTCTTCTTTTATTGCCATTTATTCGTCGAAGCTCAAAAACGCTCCTCGTTTGGTCCATCGTTCTTACATTGCTGATTCCAATTATGATGACAATTTTCATGGTTGTTGGCAGCCTATCAGGGCTCGACAATACCGAAAATATGTACACAATTGATCCGTCACAAATTATAGCTTTTCAACAGGAAGATCAACTAATTTACGGGGAAGGCACGTATACGGAAATAACAGTGAAGCGGATAAATGATTACATTGCTAGCTTGCTGAACATGATATTGTTTTCCCCTCAAATTTTAGGCACCTTTTTATTAGGAGCATATTTTGCGAAGCGGAATTTTTTTCATGACATTAATCGTAAAAAGAGCTCTTTCATAAAATTAGGGTGGATCGGTGGCATTGCAGGAATTGTATTCACGTTTCCACGGATTCTAACGGACTCTTCCAATACATTATTGGAGATAGGAAGTGTCTTTATCGGCTCACCTATGCTTATGCTTTCATATGTTTCCTTTTTCTCGATCGTCTTTATGAAGCATCCAAAGTTTTTACACTTTTTCACCTATCCAGGGAAAATGGCGTTTACAATGTACATTCTGCAATCCGTATTGTGCAGCCTTATTTTTTACAGCTATGGATTCGGCCTTTATGGCAAGTTAACATTATGGCAAACGACAGCAATCGCGATTGTCATTTTCGGACTGCAAGCTATCATCGGCAAAATGTGGCTGCAACGCTTCAAGAACGGTCCTTTGGAATATGTATGGAGAACTTTATATAAAGGAAAACTCGCTTTAAAAAGCAAAGCACAGTGAGCTTAACGAAAAAAGCCAATCGAACATAATAGTCGATTGGCTTCTCTCTATTCAATATGAAATTAGTAGTGCGTGACACTTTCCCTTTTCATTTCTGTCATTTGATACGGGTTTAAAATTGTATTTAACTCATCAGCAGAAAGCACATTGTAACGCAAGCATAGCTCTTTAAGCGGCACGCCTGTATCGAAAGATTCACGAGCAATTTTCGAAGACATTTCATAGCCGATGTATGGTGTCAACGCAGTAATTGTTCCGATGCTTCTTTCCACATAGTCTTGCATTTGCTCAACGTTTGCAGTGATGCCGCTAATGCAGTATTTGCGGAACACTTCAATGCCATTGTTCATGACTGTCAACGATTGCAATAAATTATAGACGAGTACAGGCTCCATAACGTTCAGTTCGAATTGGCCCGCTTCTGAAGCAAGGCTGATCGTATGATCGTTGCCGATTACTTGGAAAGCGATTTGGTTCATCACTTCAGCCATGACAGGGTTCACTTTGCCTGGCATGATGGACGAACCAGGCTGCCTTGCTGGTAAATTGATTTCGCTTAGTCCCGCTCTTGGTCCCGAAGCCATTAACCGCAAATCATTCGCCATTTTTGACAAATTGATCATGCAAATCTTCAAGGAAGAAGAGAGTTCGGTATAGACATCTGTGTTTTGTGTCGAGTCAATCAAGTTTTCAGCTGACCTTAACGGCAAGCCGCTAATGTCTCGAAGATGCTCGACTGCTGTTTCAATATAGCGCTCATTCGCATTCAACCCTGTGCCGATTGCAGTTGCACCCATATTGATTTCAGAAAGATGCTCTTTTGTTCTTCCGATCCGTTCCATATCACGTTCGATGACACTTCGGTAGGCACTGAATTCTTGTCCAAGACGTATCGGCACAGCATCTTGTAAATGTGTCCGACCCATTTTAATGACATGATCGAATTCCGTTTCTTTCGCTTTTAATTCATCGACGAAGCTTTCCATCGTTTCAAGAAGCTGATTGACGAGCTGTTGTGCTGCTATTTTAATTGCCGTCGGAAACGCATCGTTTGTCGACTGCGACATATTGACATGATTGTTCGGACTGATGAATTGATAGTCGCCTTTATCTCGTCCCATTATTTCGAGCGCGCGGTTTGCGATCACTTCATTTGCATTCATGTTGAATGAAGTGCCAGCCCCCCCTTGAATTGGATCGACTATGAATTGGTCCGTCAATGTTCCAGCTATTACTTCATCCGCCGCCCTTGTAATGGCTAGGCCGATATCCTCAGGCAAGTCATTCGTAAGCACATTCGAAATCGCTGCAGCTTTTTTTACAATCCCGATTGCCCGAATGAGTTCTGGATGCATCCGCTCTTTCGTAATCGGAAAGTTCTCGGTTGCCCGTATCGTTTGGATTCCATAATATGCTGAGTCTGGAACCTCTTTCTCCCCTAAAAAATCTTTTTCAATTCTTTTCGCTAACAAATCCATTTTACCTTTTCATCTCCCTATAACATCGCCATAAGGCGTACAATGAACTTATACTGAATCAAGCAATAGTACCGCTTGGCTCCATGTCCATCGTACGCCTTTTATTATAGGAACGCCACCGTTTTTTACCCCTTTTTTAAAGAAAAAACAAATCTTTGTTTACAGCATCAAAAATATGGAATTTCTTAAAATACGGTTGCCCACTCAGCTCGCTTTTCCAACATCTCTTTTGCGGCCTTCTTTGCACCTTCAAGACTGTGACTTGCCGCCCAACCACACTGAATTTCATTGCATGCGGGCACTTCATTGGCAGCGAGGACGTCATTTAATGTCTTTTCTAAAATAGCAAGGACGTCTTCGTAATCATCATGATTAATAAACGCCATATAGTAACCTGTCTGGCATCCCATCGGACTGATGTCTACGATTCGATCAGAATGATTTCTGCTAAATTCCGCCATCATATGCTCCAATGAATGAATGGCAGGCATTTCGAGATGCTCCTTATTCGGCTGGCAAAAGCGAATATCATATTTTCGAACGACATCGCCATTTACACCTTCTTTCACACCTGCTAAACGTACAAACGGCGCTTTCACTTTCGTATGATCCAAATTAAAGCTTTCCACATTCATCTTTTTTTCCGTTGTCGACATCCCGATCGCTCCCTTTCCATGCGTTTATTAAAATTCATTAAACTATACTTCTATGCCTGATCAAGTATGCAGATTTTTTAACTATCAATATCTTATAGATTTACTTGGATTTAGAATATCAAGATTCCGAAGAGTTAGCAAGTTCTTAAATCTCTTTTTATATAAAAAACCAGTGAATAGAATTTTTCCATTCACTGGTTCTGTTCAACTCATATTAAAATCCAAACAATTTCAACACGATATAGCTGGAAGCGTAGAACACCATGAATTGTACGCCAGCACCGATACCTAAGATACGGTTTAACAAACCGCCAACCATTGCAACCGTCATTGTCAAGACAATCCCAACAAGCTGTGCCTCATGGTAGGCAAGTAAACATGCAAGTCCGATAAACATCGCCACAATTGCCTCTTGGCTGACAAACTTCAATACAAGGACAGATGCCTTCCTTGCATAATTCATTGAAAACGGATAAGCGATCAGTGCTGCTACTGTAATACCAATCAATCCGTAAATGAAAAAGTCAAAGGTTGTCAAATGTGTATGCAAGTTATTGATTGGATCGACTGTAAACACTGGCGGAGCATTGAATAAAGGTGACGCAGGTCCAAGAGCGACCGGGCTTAACGGAATCCCGAAAGCAATCAATGGAATAATAGCTTCCGCGATGTACGTTGACTCAGTTACTCCATTCATGACAGTTAAGCTCGTAGTCGATTTTTTATATGCTCCTTTTGTTCGGGAGCCTACGATTTCCCCCATTAAAGACGTCATCCCTACCGGACTAAAAACGAAAGTCAATGAAGAGATGAACGTCGTGATCGAGGTAAATCCTGTTTGTCTTTTCGTTAATATTTTAAACGGATTCGGAAAATATCCTTTCCATCCCTTCGTTTCGGGAGCTAAATGGTATTCGTTCGGCTTATCGCGAACGATCGCTTTTTTCGCAGCAGGTGATGCTGCGATCAAAATATCCGATAACATTGGGCCTATCGCAATTCCAAGGAAAAATGTAATGGACAAATGCTTGTCCAATATCGAAAAGCTCAATGTATCTAGACCTTTAATAAAGAATGCAAACGGCACGATTGCCAAAATACTTGCCCATTTCCCTTTGGAGAAAAAAGCAATTAAGAAGGCAGCTAACGTAAAAATTAGTCCCGATGAAGATTTAAAGAAATCCGCAAACTGGCCCAAAAACTGCCCTAATAATACAGCAGTCGGCAATGCGATAAATGCCCCGATAATACCGCCCGAAATCATTTTTCTCAGCGCGATGTGCGGCATTCCCATACGCCTTAATGTATTTGCGTGATCGATTAACGGAACTGCTGTTGTATCTCCGGGAATCCCCATGAGTGCGGTCGGTACAGCATGCGTTAAATGCTTCGACAGAACCGCTGCCATGAAGAACGCAAACACACCTTCAGGAGGTGCACCAAGAAGAATGACTAAGAGCGTGATCGGCACCATGATCGCCGTTTCATCGGTCCCAGAAATTAAACCGATTAGCGTAAAAATGAGGGCACCGGCAAGCGCAAACAAAAGAGCAACGACAAATACGCTCATCTTGTCCCCTCCTTGCGTTTAAAGTTTTCAAGTACACCTAATTCTTCAAGCTCTTTTTTCGTAACTGGATCTTCATGAATTAAGCGAATTTCTTCCTCAGCATCCAATTGAAGATCAGCAAAAACGTCTTCCATGTTTTCAGCTGATACTTCATCCTCAACTAAAACCCGCTTTGGCCTGAAAAGGTATGAGTTCAGGAAAAGAATGCCGACTGTGCCGGCAATTCCCAACAATAATGAATAGGAATTTACCATTTGTGCATCTGCGAATTTCGGAAAGACCCATTGCCCTAATTTGTATCCGCCTATGCTGACAGCAACACTTAATACGACCGAGACGATCAATTGCTTCTCGGAAACTGTATCTCCTAATATTTCGATGAAGGAACGAGATTTCTCCGAGTCCTTCTCTTGATTGCTACTCATTTTAGTCCTCCCCTTGTACTGCCTTTGTAATTTGCAGGATGCGGTCATACCGTAAATCTTTTTCTTCAACTGCCTGCCGAACAATTATATCAATATTTTCCGCAGTTGCACCTGCCATGATCGCTAAATTTTTCGCGTGAAGACGCATATGGCCTGTTTGAATGCCTTCCGCAGACAATGCACGCAAGCTTGCAGCATTTTCAGCAAGCCCTAATGCTGCGATAATGCCAGCTAATTCATCAGCAGAAGTAACCCCTAATATTTTTAAACTCGCTTTCGCGACTGGATGCGTTTTCGTTGCTCCTCCAATAATGCCGACTGCCATCGGCAATTCGATCGTCCCGACTAAGTTACCGTCCTTATCCATTTCCCATTTCGTCAAGGATCGGTATTTACCAGTACGCGCCGCATAAGCATGCGCTCCCGCTTCAACCGCTCTCGTGTCATTGCCCGTTGCCAATACGACCGCCGAAATTCCGTTCATCACACCTTTATTATGAGTGGCTGCCCTGTATGGATCCGCATCCGCAAATTCGAAAGCGTTTACAATATTTTTAACGACTTCTACGCCTCCTAATGCTTCCGCAGAAAACACACCACGGGCCCTTGCCAGCCTCTTATCGGCTAAGTTGGAAATAATGCGCAGAACGACACGCCCTCCAGTAATTTTCTCTATTAAAGGAGTTACAAATTCAGCCATTGTATTTACAGCATTCGCACCCATTGCATCTTTCGTGTCAACGAGCAAATGGATGACGACCATCGTTTCACGTGCTGTATTCACCATATGTACTTCTATATCTTTCACGCCGCCACCCAAGGCAACTAAAGTCGGATCCTTTTCATTGCAACGAGCCATGATTTCTTCTTTATGTTCAAGTACTCTCATTTTTGCGGCAAACGGATCAACAACATCCAACACTTGAATTTGTCCCCTCATGATTGTGCCACTCGTTGATGTAAAGAAACCACCTAAATCATACGCAGCCTTCGCAGCATTGCTCGCTGCCGCTATGACAGATGGCTCTTCTGTTACCATCGGAATAAACAGATCTTTGCCGTTAATTTTGAAATTTGCCGCCACCCCAAGCGGTAAACTGAATTGGCCGATGACATTTTCAACCATCGCATCTGCAGTCTTCATAGGCATTTGCTGCTTGTTCGATAAAATCTGCATCTCTTCATCGCTCAATCCCCGGCCAGCTGTTACGATGTTTAGTCTCTCTTCCACACTTAATTGATAGAACCCCTTTACTCTCGATGTAACCACATTTCTTCCTCCCTTTCGGAAATTATCATTCAACTTTGTTGAATAGCAGTATACCTCGACTATAATGGACGCGTAATTGATTGTAAATACAATAATTCAATTTTATGAACTTTTTCGACAAATCTTTAGGATTCCTCAATATATATTGTAAGTACTTTTGCGGTTTCATCGCTTTCCGGCAGGAAGATATGTGGGGTTCGTCCTGAGAAATAAGCAGAATCCCCTTTCAATAGAACAAATTCTTTGCTGCCGTACATCAGTTTTATAGAACCTGATAGTATAAAGATGAATTCATCATTCGGATGAACATATGGCTCGATCGTTACTGCTTCCGGTAAAACTGTAACAACTGTCGGACTAATGAAGCTTAAGTTCATTTTATTCGCCAACAATTCATAATCGTACCCTAATCCGTTGTTTTCCTTCCCCGCTTCCCGTTGGCCTTGGCGGACAATCGTCAAGTCGCCGTGTTCCTCTTGATCAATAAACCACGATGTCGGGCTGTCAAGCGCTTTCGCAATTTTGGATAAAGTCGTTAATGCGGGCGATGCTTGTCCATTTTCAATTTTGGAAACATGGCTTTTCGTAATATTCGCTAAGTCTGCCACTTGCTGCTGAGTCATTTTCTTTCTTAACCGTATGCTTTTAACTCTCTTTCCGATTTCAATCTTATCCATCCCATTGTTCACCCCATAATTTCTTTTCAAAACACATTCGGATACAATCTCTCGCTATTATAATACGAGTTGCTAATATCCGGTATCAATTAGAAGCATGAAGGTGCGTAGCATTTTCGAATAGTTGCCGCCTTTCACTTTATTGAACTGGTCTTTCTTTAACTATGGCAACCATTCATTGGTACTCTTTAAATCTGTACATTTTTCATTATATAAATCAATTCTGAAAATAAACCGATTTGTAAAAAGAAAAAAAGCAGTTGCAAATCTCCTTTTCACTGTGTATAGTGTATATAAAGTATATATACATTGTTTCGAGGAAGAGGTATTTGTATGCAAATAATAATTTCTAACACTTCAAAGGAGCCCATTTATGAGCAAATTTATGTGCAAATCAAAAAACACATTTTGACGAATGAATTACAAGCAGGAGAAGCGTTGCCATCAATGCGGCAATTAGCCAAAGACTTGGATATTAGTGTAATCACAACAAAACGTGCGTATGAAGAGCTTGAAAAAAACGGTTTTATCTTCTCGGTTGTCGGAAAAGGCTCTTTTGTGTCTGAACAAAACAATGAAATGATTCTTGAAAGGAAAAGGAAAGTAATTGAAGAACAATTACAGTCCGCGATTCAAAATAGTAAAGAAATAGGAGTCGACCTATCGGAGTTAATCGAATTACTAACATTGTTATATAAGGAGGAAACATGATGGAAAACGTAATTGAACTGCAAAATGTGAATAAGGCCTTCAAAGGATTTGAGCTTAAAGACATGTCTATCTCAGTAAAGAAAGGCTTTGTTACAGGTTTTATTGGTGGTAATGGAGTAGGAAAATCAACAACGATCAAGTTAATTATGAATTTATTGCAACCGGATAGTGGAGAAATTTCTCTTTTTGGTCTGAATTATAAAAAGCATGAAAAAGAAATTAAACAGCGAATCGGCTTTGTATTTGACCATAACGTTTTTTATGAGCATATTACATTGGCTGACATGAAGAAAATAATAAAACCCGCCTACAAGAACTGGGATGATGCCATATTTCATCAGTATGTAAATTTGTTTGAACTGCCATTGAAGAAACAAATAAAGACCTTTTCAAAAGGCATGATGATGAAGGCTTCACTCGCCTTTGCATTATCCCATCGCGCCGAGTTAATTATTATGGACGAACCGACATCGGGATTAGACCCTATATTTCGCAGGGAACTGTTAGACATCCTCCATGACCTTATGCAGGATGATGAAAGAACAATTTTCTTTTCTACACATATTACGACAGACTTAGATCGGATAGCAGATTATATAACCTTTATCCATAATGGACAGCATATTTTCACAAAAGAGCATTATAAAATCGAAGAAGACTATGCGATTGTGAAAGGCGAAACGAATTTATTAGATCGTGATACAGAGCAAGAATTTATCGGGATTCGAAAATCCAATCACGGATTTGAAGCATTGACGACAAACAAACAACGTACAGCAAATCTCTTTGGTGATACGGTCATTTTGGAGAAACCGACACTTGAGGATATTATGCTCTATACAAAGAAAGGAAATGATCAATATGTTAAATCTTATTCGTAAAGATATTGCGTTACAGAAAAACACATTACTCATACTATTGCCTGCATTATTTCTCGCTTTATTAATAGATAGATCTATTATTTGGGTAGGCGTTTTATTTTGCTTCGCGATCATTATGCAAAGTTTTGCGTTGGATGAAAAACCCACAACCAATCTTTTAATGAATTCTTTACCGTATACCCGTAAAGAAATTGTCAGTGCCAAATATATAGGTGCATTTGTTTTTACTTTCATTATTTTGTCGACGATTGTGATAAGCAATTTAATCATTCATAGAGAAGTAACTCAATTGGATCATTTACTGTTTATCGCAGGTGTTATTGTACTGTTTGTTTCATTTGCTTTTCCATTCTCCTATCTATTAAAAAGTCAGTATTTGATGATCGCTTGTGGAGTTTTGTTTGTCCTTTATATCGTACTTGTCAATAAGTTCGTACTTGATTTGAACGATCGATTACGTGAGGTTGTCCAAAAGATCCTTTCATTTGATAGTTCTCTGTTATATGCAGGTGGGATACTGGCAGCATTACTTCTCTACATCTTTTCCTGGATGCTCTCGGTACGTATTTATAGTAAAAAAGTATTTTAAAGAGGTTTGCCCATTAAAATTTATTGCGAAGGAGTTTGTATCGTGTATAAGGCAGAAAACTCAAAGAAGGCCGCTCGACCATTTTTCCGCAGCAACGTTGGTAAATGGCTGCTCCATCTTACGGTGTTTTCCATCTTTCAAATCATCTTTATGCTAACGGACGGCTCACCCTTTTGGAGTTTCCTAAATCCAAACAAGGTAGGAGAAATGCTACAAGATAACTTCAAGCCATTTTTCGATCAAATCCAAATCTATTCAAGTACACATCTAAATTATGTGACGGTCGTCTGGGGAACGGCCGTAGTTGTACACGGAGTCATTTCGCTAGTGAAATCGTTGCATAATAATAAGTAGTAAACCGGGCACCCGTTGAGTGGGTGTCTTTTTATCTAGGGATGAACCAGTGACGAAGGCTTAGTCTTTTCGGAAATCGTATCACCCAGGATGGCAGGAAGTGAATTTACTCATTATGAGGGATAATTAACAAACCACTCAAAGCATCAATAATGCTTTGAGCGGTATTATTTTATCCTCTTTTGAACGAATATTATTTCATGGTCAATTTTGTTGACTTTGCTCATTTCATCATGGAGTATTTGTATTTTATCGTTCAATTTCTACAATGATATCGTCTAGTTGCATTGTTTCAACCGACTCGTAAATGTTATCTAAGTTTTTAAAGTGGAATATAGGTGTGAATATTAACGTTTTAGCATTTGGGTGTAGCTGTCCAAATGTAATCATATAATCTGTTACACCAGAGTTCCCATATCCACCGTTAAATTTCGATTTATACGTATTTCCTAAGTCATCCTTTAACAGTAATTCAGAATAAATTACGTTATATTTTTCATTTAAAACATCATTGTGTATGCCTTCTTTGTAATTAACGATGAATGAGTATGGTGTATACGTAATTTTGCTGATTTCTACGTTTAGGTCGTTCATTTCTGATTTAGGAACTTCAACTGTTTGTATAATTGTATCAGAAGATTTTGCATAAATTTGGAAATCCCATTCACCTTGAACGACTTCACTGTTTTCTGGATTAGATAATTCACGGATATTGAATTGGAACGTACCTTCATCAATGGAATGTGATAAAGGTAAAATAGCGGTTGTCATACCTGCATATTTATTTTTACCGATTTTATTAATATCATGCTCTGCATGGAATAAGGAGTTTTGCTGGCCATTTAATGTGAAGCTACCATCGATTAAAGCGATTGTCCCTAAATCTTTGTCTGTTTCAATTGAGTAGCTAACGAAAAGCTTTTTACTGTCTAATAATGTTTCGGTAATTGTAATTGTTGTGCCATTACTTTCAACCGTCATATTCTCAGCTTCTGCAAATTTTTCATAGCCAACTAATGTTTTGCCATATTCTTTTTCTGAGAACAGCTTAAAAATACTATTTACGAACGGAATTTCCTGTGCAAATGTAGTGTATGAAAGTCCAACCAATGAAGTTGTAGCAATACCAATAGTTAGGCACGCAGCTGCAATTCCTTTCGTCCATTTTTGATAGTTATTTTTTTTGATTTGTTTTCGAAAATCCTTTTTAAATTGCGCCTTTTCAAACTCCGATATCTCCACCTCTTCAAATTCATGGAGATTTATATCAATATCATTGAAATGATTAAATAGTTTCTTCAATTTGAATACCCCCTAATGATTTTTTAAGCCTCTTTTTTCCGTAATAAAGTCGATTATAGATAGCAGACTTTGTCATTTGAAGCTGACGTGCGATTTCCTCTGTGTCAAAGTCCAGTAAGTATTTCATAATAAATATTTTTTGATCGACTGGTTTTAACTTTGAGACAATGGCGTGAAAATTTTCGTGCTCTTCGAGTAGCATATTTTTTTGGTACGTTAATTCGTGTGCTGTAAAGTCTAAATCAAGAGAATGGCTCTCTTTTTTTCGTATTTCGGTACGGAAGTAATCGACTGCCTTATATTTTGCAATGACACAAACCCATTTTTTAAAATCCATAGGCTCGCCCGTGAAGTTTTTGGCATTTTTCCAAATCGACAATAAAACTTCGTTGCAGCATTCCTTAGAAAGGTCATTTTTATTAAGTGGTCCTAATGTTTTTACGACCACACCTTTAATAAGCGGTAAATAATGATCAATTACATAATCAAGAGCTTCTTCTTCGCCGGCTTGAAGAAGGGCTATAAAATTTTGCTCATTAATTTTCATCCGAATCTCCTTTCCTGGAACGATTTTGTAAAAGCCTTTACACTATATACATCGTTAAGAAGTAGACTGTTTTCGCAAATAAAAAAATATTGTTTTAAAAATAGAAATCGATTTACTTCATTCATTCTCGTTATGATGAAAATTCCCTACATATTGTGAGGCACAAATGCTGTTGTAATCGTTGGTTTAAATCCTAATATAATCGAGCACCTCAAAATTAAAGAATTTAGAAGAGTTGTAGCAGGGTCAGTTTGATGTTTTTCATGTAGTGTTTAAATAGTTGAGAAAACAAACGGGAGAAATGTCTTATGAAAGCACTTCAATAAAATTAAAGGAACGAGTGCATTTGTGCATTCGTTCCTTTTTTCTCCCCGACCGCCACTAAATCAAGCAATGTCGCCTATATGCTTCAGAGCTTCTCGCCTGCTTAACGGTTTAAGTGTATTTTCTTGGACAAATTGCTTCACAATGACCGGGTCAGTTTTCGCATACTCTCGCAATGCCCAACCGATAGCTTTTTGAATGAAAAACTCATTGGACTGCGTATGCTGTAAAATGATTTCGAATAACAGATCCGTATCTGTCTCTTTCTTGAACTTTAATTGGTGCAAAATAGCGGAGCGGTTTGTCCACATATTATCCGATCGCGACCAGTCTAACATCACTGTTTTTCCGTAACTGCGGTCCAATTTGACGACATGCCCGACAAGATGTGGCGCGATTGAATCGACAGTATCCCACCACGATTTTGTTTCAATGAATTTCAGTATTTCCGGATAATCGTCAGTCGTGAACTGTTTCTTCACTTTTTCAAGTAAAGCTATAGCGGCATACTGATATTCCCGCTTAGGTAATTCATATAATTTCCATGCCTCGTTAAAAATCTCGCCAACATTGGGTAACGCATATTCCTGAAATTGCGCTCGCAACAGTTCTTTCCGCAGTGGACTTTTAATGCCGAGAAACGAAAAATGGTGTTTCATATATGCTTTCATGGGACCGGCATTCTCAACATTACGGCACATTTCGAACTTCTCAATAATCCCCTTGTGACTCCATTGCTTTTTCATTGTCCTCACCTCCACATTTCACATACTATTTAGACATACTATATCATTAATCGAACATACGTTCAAACCTATGTACATAAAAATAGCTTAACAAATAACAAAAACCGCCCCAGGAAAAACCTGCGACGGCACAGTGTTTGCACGATATAATCAGCTTGGCAGCGAACGACGGGCCAACACAAGAATCCCATAACTGGTACCCCAAGATTTGAAAGAGTCTTGATCTTTTAGCGTTAACCTTTAGATTGAAAAGAACTTTAAGTTATAAGGTTTACAACTTTGAACGCTAAAGTTTGAGCTTTTTCTCTGCTCGATTCAGTAATCACTAGTAAGGTTTGATCCGGTTTTCTATTTAACCCAAAGAAAATCCGGTAAAAGAAGGGTCTTGTGGATGTCGTTTTCGATTACTCATGCAATACAATTTATATGGTGATTTTCGTTATGGCATTAGATTCGGATAGGACGGCATCCACTTCCGCTTTAAAGCTGGAAATTCGCTCTTCCCATTCCTCAATCCGCTTATCGAGATTCAATGGATCGATGAGGACATACTCATTCCGCTCCATAAATGATTTTGTATGAAGCTCGACTTCTTCCTTTTTCGCATGCTCTTTATTCCCTAAAATAGCTGTTAAATAGTCTTCTAACCGTGATGGCAGCGACTCATTTTCCATCGTTAGTTTATTGATGGCCATTCGGCGTCTTTCAATCATTTTGGAAAGCAGCTTCTCTTCATTTGCAATGGAGGATTTGCGCTCAATCGCTTTCGCGACCGTCATCCTCTCCCCTGCGACAATCACTTCAGTGACAGCATTCGACTGGACAATTGCATCTTTCAGTTGATTGCGCCTTTCAATTAACGATACCGCCTTGTCGAAACCGGCTTGGATCGTCTTTTCATAGTCTTCGATGGAAAGGCCTTTCATCTTCTGTGCAGATTTTCGGTCCGTTGCAATAAAATCCGCCTCATGAATCACTTTCGGAATTCGGTCGTTTAACATTTTCAGCTCGGATAACGCACGGTGGATCGACATCGTTTGAGTGGTAGTCATCACATTTCCTCCAATCACTTTGTTTCATTCTACCATTCAATCTATAGAGTGGAAAGACACGTAGGAATATAAGCTATCGTTCAATCCAGAACCTCCGAACGATGTTTCCATGAGGTTCCATATAGCTTTCATCCTCCACACCGCCATTGTGTACAATGACAGTAGTCGGGCCGATATTGTCGTCATTGCAAGTGACTAACACAGAGCGAATGCCTGACTGATCCGTTATATTCAATGCTTCGGAAAGCAAATGCGTCGCGTACCTTTTCCGCCGTTCGGAAGGCCGGATTCCATAGCCGATATGACCATCGACCTTGCGTAAATAAACATTCAAGCGATGCCGGATGTTAACCATTCCAAGAATACGATCGTTTCATCAATGAGAAGATAATTCGTGTTCCGCATCCGATTGCCATGACCGGCTTCCTTTGCTGCCAATTCATCCAAATAGATTTCGTAAGGCTTGTCCCCATTCAAATGTAAGCTATTAGGCGTCATTCGGTCTTCATCCCACTCCTTCCTATACGTAATATGCTCCGCTTCCCACTTCATGGATGGTCTTTCAAATCGCATGCAATCTCCTCCACTTCCTATTTCATAACAATACAATATTCTGTCACCATTTATAGAAAATGAAACTTTTTCCACTTGCTACCCGTATTAATAATTGAAAGAAAAATTCGTAAACTGGAGGTGGAGTGATGAAAAAGCCTTTTTCTTGGAAGTTACGAATTGCTCTATTTGCGACTGCAGTCTTTCTTTTAATCGGCGGTTGTTCAAAGACCGATGAACAAGATAAAATAACAGAATCCATTAAAACAGTTGTGGGGCTTCAAATGAATGCACCTGACGAGAAAGCACTTAGTCAAAACTATGTTACTCCCGAAGAGGATTCTTGGTTAGAAGATTACACCGCTTATTTAAAAGAGACGTTCGGTCCTTACTTTACGGAAAGCACTACTGAGCAATACATTATGACAAACGAATTTGTCTCGTTCCATCATGCTGCTGACAGATTTAATTATGAATTAAAGGTAAGAAATATCGATGTGGAGCAAAACGAAGTGACGCCTACGAATTATAACTTTACAGTCGAACTCGATTATAAAAAAGATGGCGAAATAACGCCGATTGAAGTAACAGGTGTTGCAATTATGCGAGATGACAAAATCGCGAAAATTTCATACCTTGGCGATAAAAAGCTATTGAGGAACCTATTTAGCGGAGAATTGGAATAAAAGAATCGATCAATTTCATTTTATAAACGAAACCCCGGCCGCTTTGAATCCATTGAGATTTTCACAAAATAAAAAGGGCTGCCATAGCAGCCCTCAGACTGTAGACAAAGTATCGTTTTACTTTGTCTACAGTCCTTTTAAGGTTTGTAGTCATGAGATAAGTGTTTGCCCAGCTTGGCTTGAAAACGCTTGTCAAGGAAGGCAACCTAAGAACGCCACGTCCTAGAGGTGCCTTAATTTCTGCAAAGAACGCAGAAATTAAGGCAAATCGAACCCTTCGCCGTTCGATTGGCAACGGTTGCATGACTCGCTTCGTGCGAGCCCGCGCGAAGTCGAGCGAAGTCGAGCGAAGACCCGAATAGAACTTAGGTTCATGAGGGGACGAGCGAAGGAAAGGCAACCAAAGGCCGCTGCTTCCTGCAGCAACGGTTGCATGACCAGCGTCCTGCTGGCCTCAACGCAGTATGCGAGCGTTTGTCAACAAGCTGAGGGCTGCCATAGCAGCCCTCCTCGCATTAGTCATCATCACGGTCTTTTTCGAATTTCACAATTTCACCTGTCATTGCATCAATTTCGAAATCATATTCATATTTGCCATCTTCTATTTCAATTTCATACACTTTTCGACCGTCTTCGTAATCCAATTCAATTTCTGTTACGTGCCCTTTTGCATTTTTCATCGCAATTGCAATTGCTTGATCTTCTGTGAGCATCGTTTTATTCGTTTCATTCACTTTGCTGTTAGACTGTTTTTTATCATCATCAAACTCTTTTTCATATTCAATAATGTCTCCTGTATACGCATCGATTTCAAAATCGTATTCGTATGCGCCATCTTTTATTTCGATATCATAATGTTTACGGCCATCATCAGTGTCGACCTTGACCTTCGTTACTGTGCCCCGTGCTTTTTTCTGCGCAATTGCAACTGCTTGGTCCGCTGTAAGCATCTTTCCGTTCGTTGCAGTTGATTTTGGTGAATCAACAACTTTCAAATCTTGCGCCTCAGCATCCGTTTTGGTTACGGATTGTTTGTCTTTTGATTGTTTTTCAAGCTCGATTTCCCCTGTGATGGCATCGATATCCAAGTCGTATTCGATTCCGTTCGACTTCACTTCCACATCGTATACATAGCCCGATTTTTTCTTTTCAAGTTCAATTTCAGTAACTTTACCGCCATATTGGTCGATCGCCAACTCCTTAGCTTCTTTCAATGTCAACATTTCGTTCGCGTCGCTTGCTACGTCCGTTGACGAATCATTCGCCAATGCCACGCCGCCTACTGTTACTGCTCCCGCCAATGCAGGAATGATCATCCATTTATTCATAATCGATTCCCTCCTTTTCTAATTACTTTTATCATACCTCGACATTATGATAGGAGTTTTAGAGGTTTATTAGAAATTGATGAGAAGTCATGTTTCCATCCAAACTGACAAAAAAACCGCCGAAATTAGTTCTTCGACGGTCTCTATTATGTCAGGGCAAAATCAATCATCCCATGTAACTGAAAGAATCTTTCCAGAGATCGCATGTATTTGGTAAATCGCTTCATCACCACGACTGTCATCTTCTACTTCGATCTCAACTAAATAATAGCCCCCATCAGTCGTTTTAACAAAATCGACGTCATCTACTTCCCCATTTAATTGAGACAGCGCAATGCTTACTGCTTCCTTTTCTGTAATTAGAACAGTTTCTTTTTTCGAGGGTGTTTGCGATTCTGCATGCTTTTCTTTTTTATTTGCAACCGGCTTTTGCTGTGTTGCTTCCGGTTGACCAACCGTCTCCTCATTGGAAGCGATTGATTCATCCACCTTATTTTCCTTCGTTTGAATTAAAGACAGCACTTTCCCCGTTTCTGCATCGACTTCTGCTAAATAAGCGCCATTGTTCCTCACAAGCTCCGCTTCATACATCGAACCTTTCAAGGATAGCCGATCGACTTTTCCATCATACATGCCTTCGAGCTGGGTGCGGACTTTATCTTCCGGCAAAGTTTCCGCTTGTATAATGAATTGCTTCGTATAATAATTCCCTATAAAAACAATGAGAATGGTTAGCACGATCGGTAGGAACCAAGGTTTTTTTATGAGATTCAATTGAACACCACTCCTTACGACAAGCATACTCCTTCAATATTAAAAATCGATGAGAGCCTCACTTTTTCGGAATGATAATACGAATGGTTGTTCCCATTCCGACGATACTTTCAATTTTCAACTGCGCTCCAAGTCCCGTAGCGATTTCCTTAGCGATCGCAAGCCCTAACCCGCTGCCGCCTGTTTTTCGGTTTCGGTCTTCATCGACACGGTAAAAACGGTCAAAAATATGAGGCAAATGCTGTTCCGGTATTCCTTGTCCGTAATCCATTACCGAAATTTCAACGCTATCCTCATTGCTGCGAATTATTGTTTTAATTTCTCTTTTACTATATTTACGAGCATTATCCAATAAAATAAAAAGTAGCTGCTTTAACTGGTTTTCATCTGTACGCAGCTCAATGGGCCCTTCCCCTTCAATCGTAAAATCCCTCGCGTACGCCTGACGCATCGGCTGCACCACTTTCTCGACAACTGATCGGACTTCCGTCTCTGCAAATTCAAAAGTCAATTTTTCATTATTTTTTGCAAGTGACAGCATTTGGGCAATCATCTCTTTCATCCTCACCGATTCGCTTATAATTGCATTGACGGCTTCCTCCGCCACCGCACGATTGTCAAACCCTTGACGAGATAAGAGCCGTGAATAGCTTTCGATAACTGTGAGCGGTGTTTTTAGTTCATGAGAAGCATTTGAAACGAACTGCTCTTGCTTTTTATAATTTTGTTCCAACTGCTCCATCATGTCATTGAATGTCCTGCCCATTTGTGACAGTTCATCCTTGCCTTTAGCAGATATAGAAATTTTTTCATACGTTCCTAACCGCCTGCTGTCAGACATTGTCTTCATTAGCTTTTCAATCGGCTGTATGACAATGCGTCCTAACGTTATGCTTAGACCCACAACAATCAGTACCATGGCAACAATCGTGACGCCAAACAAAATTAGCTTCAGCAACCGCAAGCTCGCTTCTAATTCTTCCATTACTTGCAAAACTTCAATGTGGACGACTTCACCATTTGTCCAAATTGCTGGAACAGTGATTGCCATTGTCTTTATTTCATTAAAGCTTCCGATCGTGTAACGCTCTTTCGGGTTAATAACAAAATTCCCCTCAGTCAATCCAAGTTCAGATTGTGTTGTGACAATCGTCTTGCCTTGATCATCGACAATCCGGATTGCACCGTTCGCTGGTACATGTGCAATAATAATCGTCCGCGCATCCTTTTCATCGTTCATTTGGCTAAGAGACGTCGTGAGCTCCTTTGAACGGACGATCATCTGGTAATATTCCGTACGATGCCCCATCTTTTCGAATACAAAATAGATGCCAATGTTCGTTACGGTAAGTATGACAAGCATAAGAAGCGTAGAGTATAGGTGAATCTTCGTTTTAAGCTTCATGGACCGGTTCCTTTAATGCATAGCCGACGCCACGGACGGTTTGGATGAACGATTGCTTTTCCCCGTTATCGATTTTTTTCCGTACGTAACGAATGTACACATCGACGACATTTGTATCGCCGAAATAGTCGTAGCCCCAAACAGCGTCCAACAACTGTTCCCGTGTAAGGACTTGATTTGGATGTTTTAGCAAATGAAGCAGCAAGTCGTATTCCCTCGGCGTCAAATCAAGCAACACCCCGTCCCGCTTCACTTCACGTGTTTGCTCGTGGATTGACAAACCTGCAAACTCGTGGAGATATTCGTCCTTTTCCTTGACCGCTGGTGTTGAAAACCGGATTGCCGAACGGATTCTTGCAAGCAGTTCCTCGATTTCAAATGGCTTTGTTACATAGTCATTTGCACCTAAGTCAAGTCCTGCAACTTTATCCTCCAACTCGCCCTTCGCAGTCAATAATATGACAGGGGTATTCGACTCGGTCGCCCGTATCCGTCGTAGAACGTCAAGTCCATTCAGCCCAGGCAGCATAAGATCGAGCAACACTAAGTCCCACGCCTGTTCACGATATTTAATGAGCCCATCAGGCCCCGTATATGCAACACCTGTTTCATATCCTTCGAATTCAAGCTCCAACTGCAATACGCGCGCGATATTTTCTTCATCCTCAATAATCAATATTTTCTCTTTCACTCGAATCACCGCCGTTTTTTCTTTCATCTTATCAGAGGAATAGCATTTTCGTTATGCTCTTATGTTTATACAGCTTTCCTTCGTCGTTCACTACTAAAATGAACTCCTCGGCACCATAAACGACATCGCAAACGCATAAACGGCCACCCACACGCATAAATCATCTCACAAACACATCCCATCACAGTGTGTTGTATGCGGATCAGAAAGCCACTACTCTTGAAACTACCTTTGAGTAATCAATTTATATATTTCATTCCCAACCGTCATTATTATCATAAGGATCAATATCTGCATAAATCTGATACCCATTTTCCCAGTATGTCTGCAGCCAATCAATCGTCTGGACCATCTCCTCACCGTGAGCAGCCGCCTTCTCTTGAAGTCCACTTGCCTCTTGTAGTTTGGCGCTACACCAACTATAGTCTGGAAGTGATTCAAACCACGCTTTATCGTCTTCTTCCATGACGTCCGAATAGGCCAAATCGTCAATTGCAGGTAACATTTTTGGCCAGTCATACGAGAGCCCAACCTCTTCCATCAACTGCCGGATTTCCAACGCAAATGTAAAATGAAGCTCATATTGTGCCACGTCTGTATCCTCGTCTTGGATCAATAGCTCATATTCTTTCAAGTTCTCCTGCTTCAGCATCTTTTGAAACAGTGATTTTTTCCGTGTAACCTCTTTAAACGTAAAGTTTCGGATAGCCGTCAATCTGACCGTTTCTGCGTATTGCAGTTTCGTCCTATCTGGATAACTTTCCGCTTTTATTGCCACCATCAAATCAAGCTCCTGTTGTTCTTCGGATGTCAGTCTTGAAGTCAATTCTTTTCTACGAAGCTCAGGCATTCGTTTCGCTATTCGTCTCTCTTCTTCAATTTTCATTCTCCATACCCCCTAACTTATTTCGATCCCTACAAATACTTATTTTCTTTTTGACGATTCGGCTTACAACAAATAAAAGTGTCCTATTTCACCGACCTTATAAACAATCCTTTTTCAATCAAAACACATTGTCGAACCGTTTTTTCTAAAACGTATAGCGGGCTACTTGTTCCCCTTCAATCAAGAAGCCTTCCACTTCCTGAAACCCTATTTGCTAATAAAGTTGTTTCGCGACTTTATTTTCCGGTTCGTATGATAAAGAAATGTTCTGATGACGATCCGATTTCATGTTCAGAATATCTTCGATAATTAGTTGAATCGCTCGTTTTCCGTATCCTTTGCCTTGATGTTTTTGATCAATCATCATTCGATAGATCCAATACTCACCGTCATCTTCTTCGACTCCGTACATTGCAAATCCAACCATTTCCTTTTCAGCGTATATCCCCTTCGCATGGAAGCCTTCAAGAAAATTTAATTGTGCAAGCGAAACAGCATTTGATGCGACGAAGTTCACTTGATCTTCCCGAACCCTCAATGAAATGGCATCTATCCAATTATCTTTTGAAATTGTTGCTAAATACAACATAATCTCATCCCTTCAAATGATATAACAAGCATCCCTCTTTAAAGCAAAATCTTTCATTTCCATTCGATCTATTCCATTGTACATTTTTTTCATAAAAAGAAATTGAACACTTTACCGATTTCCTCTTCGATAGGTAGTTTTGGACCAAAATCACAAGTGCATTACTTTACTAACGTCGCCTTTATTTCAGGACTTATTAAATACCCATTGGTAAAATCAACCACTTAAGGCTCATTTTAAAAACAGTTCTTTTTGTCAACCAATTAACTGTTACAATTATTAGGAAATTATTTGTACAAAGGAGTGCAATACATGAATCTGAAACGAATGATGATCGGCAGCATCATGGCTGCTATTCTCATCCTCGGCGCATGCGGAAAGTCGCAAGAGAAGGATGGAGATGTTTCCGCTGCTGCACAGCCAAAAAAAGTAGTAGCTGAACAGGAAAATGACAATCAAGATAATAAACCTGATGAAGACGAAACGAAAGACAATACAGAAACAGTAGAAAAAGATACAAGTGGAGATTCCTTTGAAAATATGAATCCGTATTTAGAAGAAGAAACAGGCGGGGATATTGAAATTGTGTTTGCAAATTCAGACCCGAACTTAGTCCACAAGTATTCGGATAAAGTGAAAATTGCGATTGAAGAATACCAAATCGCCCATGTGACCAACATGAACGAATCGGTCAAACATTATTTTGACGACGAAGATGAAGGATACGTCATTACATACAAACTGCGATTCGAAAACAATTTGGATGAAGATGTATTTTTCAATGCGAGTACAATGATGCTTTCAGATGATGGTACAGAAAACTTGTATATGAAAATTGGTCTTGTCGATCGGGATGACTGGCTGAAAGGCGATAATGAAGATGTTACCCGTCAATACGGCCCTGGCACATATACTGGAATGCAAGCCTATACAATGACGAAAGCTCAGTACGAACGCCTATTGGCTCCGACGTACACGATTGACATTCCAATGTTAGAGGATGACTTCAAAAAACGCATCGGCAATGACGCTGTTTTTAAAATTCCATTTAACGAAGATGGAGCAGAAAAAGCTTCAAAAAGCGCTGCACTTTACGCAGATAAGATGGTAACAGACACAATTGCGGATAAAGAACTGTTTTTTTCTAAAGAAGATATGAATGAAACACAGAAAATCGATGAAGTGAGTATTACACTTGAAGGAGTCCAATACGCTGATATAACACCGACAACTGCGAATGAAGGTCGATTTGTCAACTTCGGCGACGGTCCGCTCGTTGCACTGACAGCAAAATTCCAAGTTAAGAACGACAGCAATGAAGCGATTGCAAAATCATTGATTGAAAAACGACTCATCTTGGATCAGAACCGAGGCACAATGTCATCTCAAGGAATGTTGGAACCGACTCAATATGGCGACTTACAGCCAGGTGAATCAGAGGAAATTCTATCAGTCTACCTTTTCCGAAAAGATGAGTTCGGTCTATTGAAAGAACTGCAACTCCAATTCGGTCCGCTGAAGGATAGCGATGCGAAAAATTTGTTCAAAGAAAAATCGGTTACATTCGACTTGCCAATGAAATAAAGAAAAAGCGGCGTCCATTAGCTTGAATAGCTTGGATGTCGCTTTTTCTACTATATAGTACTAATGATTATGGTCATGGTCTTGATCTTTCAAAACATTTAGTAGTGTAAAGCGATCGCTATCTTCTCCTGACTCACACCCTTCCAATGTATAGCTAAATAATTGTTGCCCCTCCTCGGTCACTATATCGGTACAAATTACACTCTCTATGGCAGGGCTGTCCCTCCGTTCTTTATTTTTCGACCGATCGATTTTTAGTTCGAATACAGTTCCATCAAAAGATACATCGTACAATGTCGGATTTCCATTTGGCGTATAATTGGCAATTCGGACAGTGGCTGCGCTTTTCGCTTGGACACTCTTTAGGAACTCTTCAAAGACTGTGGCATTGTAAACCGGACCGTGCATATTAATAACATCTCCATTTTGCAACGCTTTTTCACTATCATACGAACAAGCGGCTAATAGGCATGTACTAAGAAACAATTGGCAAAAGAGTTTCTTTTGCATAGGCTCCTCCCTCCTAATTCGTACTTGGAGCTTTATTTCCACTCTATGCATAATTTTGGCGTCTTATCAGCAGAGATAGGTAATAACTTGTATTTGGCAACCAAATAGAATTCAAAAATCCCTTTACATCAATAGGTTGATCTAAAGGGGTTTATTCATTGTATCGATCAATTTCGCTTTGACGGAATTGCGTTGGAGTTTGAACTTCCTAACACCGTAACATCGGCAATGTTATTGTGAATTTAGTGCCTAATTGCAATGCGCTCTCTACAGTAATATCTCCTTCATGGGCTTCAATTAACCTCACTTCAATTACTAACAACGGTGAAAATATAAAGATTTCATTACCAAAATACGATAACAAAACACATCTTATTGGCGCTGGTTCTAATATACTTTCTACCGAAACAAAAGATGGCGTAATTGTTATTCAATAATTCCACTACAATTCCGAAACACATAACGTAAAAACACCTATGGCTTTCTATTTACTTTAAAAGTAGGAATAACATAGGTGTTTATGATTGATTATTTGCCAGAATGAAAAGGATACTGATCATGCATAGGGAACATTAGACAAGCCACACTTTCTAACATCAATAGATTGAAAGGGCGACTTAAATGAAAAACTAGTGATTGTACTACTTCCTCTCCTCATGATCATCGAATTGAATTTCAGACATTAATTCTTTCAACTTGCCTATACTCCCGATTTTAAATAGTTTTTCTCTAAAACAAATAAATTCATTAGCAGCCTGAAGAATTTCAGAAAAAAACTCTTTTTCATTAATAACGTTTTTTGTTTCTTTATGAATTTTGTAAAGGTTTGTGCCTTCAAAAATCAGAGGATTTCTTTTTACTCTAAATAGAATCAAGTTCTCTGGATTTGTAATGACTTTTTTAATAGTCCATTCATGATTGTTAATGGCCATAAAGTGCTTTCCAACACCTGTTTTTTTATACTCCAACATCATTTGCAGGATACCAATCCACATTAAATCAATATCATCCCAATCCATAAAATCAGTCATAACAGTATCGTTTGTTTGAATAATGACTACTCCCTCTAACCTATGGCCCTTATGCTTTTTTAATCTTCTATTAACAACTTGAGTTGATAATGTGTCATTTAAGGAAATAAAATAGTCTTGAAAATTTTCTTTGGTAAAGTAGAACGAATCCAAATTTTTTTGTTCAATGTATGTGGTGATCGTAAGCATATACTACTCCCTTCATTATTTTAGATATTTTCATAAAAAGGATAGAAAGTATTTATTCGATCGTTACTTACACCTATTCTATACATTTGTCCATCAGCAACCCTCCATATATTCTATAATCTTTTTATTTATAATGAAGTAGGACTAACAATAATACAATCGTTGAATTTTCTCTCTATTCGATTCCACTTTTAAGCTTCAGCATAAAGTTATTTTTTATTATCGTTTCATAATTGTATTGCTATAATGAAAGCAACGATGATCGGAGGGTATTTTTATGGACAAACGGGTACAAGCAATCGCCGATAAGGCGCGCATTGAATTTGGGCTTGAAAAATATGACCTAAAAAGGTATTCATTTTATAAAAAGAGGAATGGAAAAGGTTATGAAATGAATATGGAATGGTTTCCTGTCGAGTACGACGGACCGATCGAAGAGGATGAAAATCCTGATGGCACTGCTAGTATTGATTACGACATCCAACAAGATCGTTTTACAAATGTTGTTTTTGTAATGGGGAAATCTTACTCAACGGCCCATCCTTTTCAAGAAAAAACAATTGAGGAAATTGCGAGTTGGTTGGAAAGGCAAACAGGCTTGACGTATGGTCAAGATTTTTTCGCGGAACAAGCGAGTGAAGACGAGTTTCAATTTATCTCTCGTGTGGATGGGATCCGAATTTCACCAAGCTTCCATCTGAATGTAAAAATTACGGATGACGGGAAACTTCTTTCCTTCTCTACTTTTGGAGTCGCACTGGATTTATCCCAAATTGAAAAACAGAATTTCAACTTAACACTCGAAGAAATCGAACCGACCGTCAAAGCACATCTTACACTTGTCAACATTCCTTCCGAGGCTGAAAAGAAATTTGTACCGGTTTATGCAATCGACGAAGTTTACGTAACCGCTGATGGCAAACGTTGCCTGCCTTTTCTATTCGATGAACGGGGAATGGAAGTCGATCATTTGATGGAATGGGATGAACCGTTACGTGGAAAAATCGAGAGAAAATATATCGATCTTTCCTCGGAAGCAACCGCTGATGAGGCCTTCAATGAGGACACGCAAGAAGAAATTGGCTTAACGGATGAACAAGTTGGCATCTGCGTGAATATTATCCGTGACGCATTGCGGATGGAATATCCGGATGATAGCGGGAAGTGGCGATTGAAAGAACTGCGCCCCGCCTATTCACATATCGAGGCGTACTGTTATGCGGCCAATACGGACAATGCACTTTTCCGGCCAAAGATAGGACTTTTTATCGAAAGGGAGTCCATGACGGTCGTCAATCTATTCAACAACGAGAAGATGTTTGACATATTCGATTCATTCGCACCTGCACCTAAACCGCTGATTGACCACGATACGGCTTTCGAAAAGATGGTTCCTTCTATTACGCTTGATCCTGTTTATGTGTATGACACAGAGTCTAAGAAGTATATTTTATGCGGACTGATCGACTCCGAGCAAGCTGTCGATGCTGTCACTGGAGAAATTTTAGAGCTACGGGATTTATAAGTTCATTGCAAAAAGAGCTGCCCCGCAAGTAGGTCAATGACCAGCTTGGGGCAGCTCTTTTGCTTTATTTTATATTCTCAACAAAGTCATATATTTTATCCAAAGAGAGCAAATGATGATTACAATCTTCGGTATCCTGGCAAATGTAGTTCCCTTTTTTCGTATACGTACCGACGATTTCACCCTTTGTTTTTGTCATAAACATATAAGATAGGGTTAATCTGTTACAAATTGCGCATATTTGCTTAGTATTTGTTTCCTCGTACGTACCCGTCAGCCCAATCATACCCTTCTCTGTCGGCATGATCATATATCTTTTTTTCGTTCCAATATCATCGTAACTGAAATAAGTCATTCTATTAAAATTTATGCCATCTTTCGGCAGCTTCAGCTTTTTCGCCTTTGGAAACAGCTTTTTCAATCTTTGCTCCGATGGTTGTTGGAACGGAATAATATAGGACTGTAGCTCCGACAAATATCGTTCGGCTGCTTCTTTATCGTCAATTTTAGCAAGTTGATTGAGAATCTCTTTTTGTTCGTCCGTCAACTCTGTAAATAAATCGCCTACTTTTTCGATAGACAGTGATTCAAGTGCACCAATGACTTGCTGATCATTGACAGTCGAATGTCCATTCACCAATTGCCATACTTGTCGTTTTATTACATTATATTGATCGTTTCTAATAAATTGTTCACTCTTCATTTCTGTCAGCTCCTCTGTTTTCATTATGCTCAAACAAAGTGCAAAGATTTACAATCAGAAATGGAGAAACTTCATTTTAAGCGATTAATCAACCATTCGCCCCATGCAAAGCATCGCCTTTTCTTCATCTATCTTTGCATGAGTTTTTTTAGAAGATAGCAATGCCATTTGATTTGCCATCTTCACATCACCTCCCGAAATATCGCCTTCTTTTGCAAAGGCGCTACGTCAATTATCATACAACTTTCTCTTTTTCAAAACAATAATTTTATATGTGCATCAATACAATATATTTGTTTCATGCTAAAGAGAGCTTATGCTATTTTCACTACTTCTTTAAGGAATATCCGCTACTTAAAAAATTCATGGAATGGCTTAGAATACATATTAAATAAGATAAAATGCGCTTTTGGAGCCTCTAAACATTTTGTAAAAAGCAGCCGATCCTCCTATCCGATTAACTTAGCTAAGTTTCGCCAAGAATTAAAACAGAAAAACTTTAATTGGAAGAGGATACGTAATGGTCTCATTTTTCTTAACAGCAATTCGATTGATCGGTGCGATTGTGAAGTCTTTCGCCCATCCAGTATTTAAATCATTGCTCTTTACATTGTTGCTCATCGTTTTGTCCGGCACACTATTTTATACGAAAGTGGAAGGATGGACGACCATAGATGCGATCTATTTTGGAACGGTCAGTCTCATTCCGACCGGTGTAGAAACAGGGCTAAGTCCAACAACGACGATTGGAAAAGTGTTCACCATTATGTATTTGATCGTTGGTACAGGGATCATGATCGGCCTCATTGGCATCATTGCGAAGGCAGTGATCGATTTTGATTCAAAGAAAGAGCATAAAAATGGCGATAACCATAAAAAAGACGCAAGAATCGAATCATCCTTGCGTCGCTCAAAACGGTGATGTGCGAAATAGGGTTACTTCTGATCAAACCACAGAAGTTCTTTATCATCCACGTCACCATTATAATTAATTAAAATTTCTTCCCCAGCTTTGATATCTGTATACGCATAAAAGTCAAACGTGTGCTTCTCAAAGCTAATTTCGTACGTAGCATTCGGCTCATAGGAATGATTAAACAGCATTCCATATCCTAAGAGGATTGCAGAATGATTTATTCCATACTCAAAAGCATAGTCAGCGATTAACGTTTGTTCAATGTAGGCGTGTTGGTCATTTGGGTATGCAATGACGGGAGCTTCGTGCACCATCGTTCCCTTTTTAATATCACATGTAGCAAATACCCCTCTATTGAATTCTCCATCACTAAGTGCAGACGTCTTTACTTCAATCATGCTGTTCACCTACTCACTTGTAAATATACTTTCTAACTATAACATTAAACTGCCGATAAGCGCATTTATTTACTTTAACAAGTGTAGATTTTTTAAATACCATTGATTAGCCATCGATGAGAAACGTTTTATGCGATGGCCCCAATTCAGCAATTAACTGCTCTTCCGCATAATTTGTTCACCTTTCGTATCATATTCGCCAATAAATACAAATCCTAACTTCTCGTACAGTCGAATAGCATCTGTATTTTCTGGATAGACACTTAAATAAATCGGCTGCTCACCATATTCGTCCAGCACCCGTTGAATTAACAGCTCCATAAAATGACGGCCATATCCTCTTCCTTGAAAGTTTTCATCAATTAATAAGCGATCAATCCACAAATTGCCGCCTCCCTTGCCATCACCTAAAAAACCATACATAGCAAAACCGACCGGTACACCATCAACATATAAACCGACTGGCCGAAACTCCTTCCATTGCGCTGCTTCTAAAAGGCTTTCCTCAATCGTCTCGATGAACTGCATTTGCTCTTCCGCCACACGCAATGACAATAGCTCTTCTTTGTTGTTACTTGTTACTTTACATATTTCCCATTCCACCAATATCGTCCCTTTCTACAAACTAAATAGTCGTTCTCCAACTTACGACCAGTCTTAAATACAAACCAGCGATGATGTCTCCTTCACCGCTAAACAAAATGTCAATGCCCTCATTTCTTCAATAAAGAAAATCATCCTGCATTCGATAACTTCTTCCCTCTACGATACTTCATATGCTGTTTTTTCACCAAATTTCTTTGAACCATCCTTCAACGTTTATTTTAAAACATTTAAGGAAATTCACATACTGACGGCATCATCATTCCGAGCGAACACTCAAATATCGATACATAGTTTCCAACAGATGCCACATTATAAAAGGAATGACGTCCCGATCTCTATTCATTGGAGGCCATAACCATGAAAAAAATAATCCGTTCTTATTTACGAATATCTTTACTATTGAAAATAACAATAGCCCTTATCCTCGGCATCATTGCCGGACTTATGCTTGGCGAGCAAGCTGCTATATTGGCACCATTAGGAGATTTGCTCATCCGTCTGCTAACCTTTCTCATTTTGCCTCTAATCTTCTTTACGCTCATTGTCGGCGTCAATCAAACGACACTCGGTGACTTAGGCAGAATGGGTATAAAAGTTTTCGTCTACTATACAGTGAGTTCTGCTCTCGCTATCGTTGTCGGGTTAATTGTCGCGAGCATTTTTGAACCAGGCACTGGCATGCATTTGACAGGTTCGGAAAAAGTCGATGTGCCTGAAAATCCAGGCATCGGCTCCGTCCTTCTCAATATTGTTCCTTCGAATATTATAACAGCCTTCACGGAAATGAATTTATTAGGCATCATCTTTACAGCACTCGTATTCGGCATTGCCTTTTCCGCAATGCGAGCCAATCCAACCCTATCCGAATTAGGCGATATAGCTATGAAGATCGTCACTGCATTAAATGAGGCTTCACTTCTTATTTTGAGAGCGATTCTTCAATATATACCGATTGGCATTTTTGCAATTATGGCAAATACAGTAGGAAGCCAAGGAATGGATACACTCGTTTCTTTAGGTGGCATGATCGGCGTTTTTTATATCGCTCTTTTATTCCATATCGTCTTCTATATTGTCATTATGTCGCTATTTAAAGTACCGCTTCATGATTTTTTCAAGTACGCACGAACACCTATAGCAACCGCATTTGTCACACAAAGCAGCACCGGCACGCTGCCGCTAACGCTGGAGGCTGCTGAAAAGTTGAACATTTCTAAAAGTCTATATAGCTTTAGTCTGCCTTTAGGTGCAACGGTCAATATGGACGGCGCAGCCATCCGGATTGCAGTATCCGCTGTTTTCGCAGCAAATATTTCAGGCAATCCGCTCAGTTTGTCCGATATGCTAATGGTTGTCCTAATCGGCACACTTTCATCCATCGGAACAGCTGGAGTACCCGGTGCCGGCATTATTATGATTGCAACGGTCTTCGTCCAACTTGGCTTGCCAATGGAGGCTGTCGCCTTGCTTACTGCAATCGATGCCCTTGTCGGCATGGGTGCAACAGCGCTGAACGTTGCTGGCGATCTTGTCGGAACGAGCGTCATCGACCAGCATGAAAAAAGACGACGCAGAAACTTGCATGAACCCTTGTAAAATAAGTTCGTTCATGGAAAAAATAAGCGAACGGGTAGCCATTAAGCAATTGAATTGGCTACCCGTTACTTTTGTGGACAATAACTTCCCTACTTACGCATAAAGCATTCCGAAAGCGCATAAGTCTGTTGAACCCCTTATAAAACGTAAGGAATACTCATAAATGAACAAATCAGCGCATAAACTCCTCCCGAAACGCATAAATCATTTTACAAACTCTAAGACACAGTTCGCTTCAGAATTTCAAAGCTATCGTATTAACGAACTCCTTAATTTATTCTATCGAGTGATAAGCTTTTCATTACTATTTTCAGCTTTTCTTATTCTTTATTCTTCCTTATTTCCTTTTGAATTTTACGAAGTGCTTTCTTTGAACCTCGTGCAATATCGTGCTCCATTTTCCGTACGCTATAATCAACAAACAACGTTTCTAAATCATATCCTTCTGGGTATAAATCCTTCGCTCGCAATTCCAAACGGAGACGTTTACCATTGACTTCAATAAATTCCTCATTGTAAAACACAGTCACATTATAGAATTTATCCATTTCTTTATAAACAATTCCAACATCATCAAAGTCCAATAATGTTACACGATCCCCTTTTTGATAGTCATATTTTTCCTCCGCTTGCCCAGTCACAATCTTCGGCTTCCTTATTTTCTGCTCATTTACGCGTGCTAAACGATACTCTTTATTTTCAATATACTCTTTTGCCCTTTGCAATACATTTTCTCGCATATTCATCCTTTTAGAAATCCAAAGGGCATTGCTTTCCCCTGACTTTCCAATGACTAGCTTATACAAAGGTTCTAATGTTTCGCTATTAAATTGCATGGCAGCATTCATAAAGTCATCATGCATTTCCGAAAAACGTTTAATTTCACCGTAGTGAGTTGTTGCCACTGTGATACAGCCCATATGATAGAATTCCTCTAAAATCGAAATTGCAAGTGCTGCACCTTCGTTTGGTTCCGTACCGCTTCCGATTTCATCAAAAAGTAAAAGGGTATTGTTATTGGACGCCCCCATAATCTCCGAAAGGTTTTTCATATGAGATGAAAATGTGCTTAATGCATTTTCAATACTTTGGTTATCACCAATCTCTACAAAGATATTTTCAAAAACCGCAATTTCCGTTTCCTTATTTGCATGAATATGAAATCCTGACATGACTGCCAATGTGAGCAATCCAATCGTTTTAAGGACGATCGTTTTCCCTCCGGCGTTTGGCCCTGTAATAATCAAACTTCTGTAACGTTTCCCGATTTCAAAATCAAGCGGTACAGCCTCATCTGTTAAGAGTGGGTGTTTTGCACGAATTAGCTTGATGTATCCATAATCGTTTAGTTTAGGCGCTACCCCGCCAATTTCTTTACTAAATTTTGCTTTTGCAAATACCATATCGTATTGGCTAATAAGGTCAATGTTTATTTTGATTGGATGAAGATTTTCTAAAATCATTCCAGTCAATGTAGACAGTATTTGATATTCTTCCATAGCTTCTTCCGCTTTTAGACTAGCAAGTTCCCCGTTTAGTTTCGTAATTGTATTTGGCTCCATAAAGACTGTAGAACCTTTCGATGATACTTCAACAATCGTCCCTGACACTTGATTTTTGTAAGACGCCTTAATCGGAATTGTATATCGATCATCTTTCTTGCTAATGAAAAAGTCTTGAATGTAATTTTTATTGGCGCTGCTATTTAGAAATTTATTTAAACGTTCTTTTATTTTTTCCTCAGCTATTGCAATGTTTTGTCGAATTCGCTTTAATTTTTTGCTTGCAGCAGAATCAATGCTATTTCCTTTAATCGAGAAGTTGATTTCTTCTTCTACCGCCTCAAATTCGGACATTGAATTTGCATACGCTGATAGCACTGGTGCAAAAAATTTCTTATCCAACATGAATCGTTTAATCTTTCTACATCCTCTTAAAAAATCCGATATACTAACGAGTTCGCCCGGATTCAAGATCATGCCTTTTTCGAGATGCAAAATGCTACTTTCGATATTGGTAATCCCTAAAAACGGAACATGACGATCCGTATCCAATATCGCTCTTGCTTCAGTTGTTTCATTCAATCGATTTTTAACGACCTTGATATTTGAGATCGGTTCCAATTTATCGATTTGCCTTTTTCCTAACCCGCTGACACAATAAGATTTAACCATTTCTTTTAATTCGTTGTACTGCAACTTTTCATAAGTTGTATGATTCACTTTTATGCTCCTCACTATGATTGATTGAACTCATAATGAAGATACCTACCCACTATATTTCAACTAATCACTTCTATAAAAAACAAACAAAAAAGCCGCGGTGATGATACCGCAGCTCTCTTTACATTTACTTGGCATGTGTAATAAAAGCCAAAATAAACCGTCATCAAAAAACAGTTATTTTAGCATCATTACACGCTTCATAAAGTATAGTAGGTATCCTCATAGGGGTTGAAATAAATCCATAACAAAATAAGACAAGGGAAATTAGGTATGTACACTCACATCAATACATCTGTACATATGTTCCTTTTGTCATATTGATTACGCATTTATTTCATATCATTTTCCTATTTAGAAACCTACCGCACTCACAAAAAGCACCTCTTATTTTTTGTTGAAATATAGTTACTATGTATTTTACCACACTCTTAGCTAAAAGCAAATATATATTCCGAAAATACAAATAGGTTTTATCCTAATACCTCAACCATGCAATTTATCACATGAATTTTCTTAGAAAAACGCTCCCTACCAAATTAAGATAAAAGCATAATCGATTCATTTAAAAACGACTTTCCCTTGCCACTTTTCATCTTCTCAATCCCTTCTTCTATCCGGTCATAACGAAACGCACGGATAATGGCAAATAAATGAGGGATCATTTCCTTCTCACAATCAGAAAACGGCCTTTCTGAATAATAAGCATCCATGTATGCATCGTAACGTTCCTTGGGGCTTTCCAACCCTTCGAATTCGTGATGCCACGCCAAAAAAATCGCATTACCAACACATTCATTCACTAAGACCTCATCTCCCGCGATGTCGAAATCAAAAATGGCGGAAATTCTGTCCTGTTGAAATAAAAGATTATACGGTAAAAGATCTCCTTGGACAGCTCCTTTAGGAAGAGCTGCCCATTCAGCTTGAAGAACCGCTCTTCTTTTCTTATAAAGTTCTTGAATCAAAGACATTTCTTTTTCATACTTGTCTTCAACGGCACTAACAAGATCCCAATAGCACAATTCATTTTCATCATAATCGCCAAGTTCCTCTGTTTCATTCCCACCAAACATGCCCCAACTTGTTCCCCTGCCAAAGCTAAAAGCGCTTCGCATAGAGGCTGCATGCTGTTTGCCTAACATCGCCCCTATCTCTTGAATATGCTTCAGCCGCAGTGCTTCCATTGGCTTCCCTTTCCCTTTTTCTTCAAGAATAAAAAATCAAACCGTCGTGCTCAACATACGGTTTACCATCTAACGTCAACTTCGACATGGAGAACGGCAACTTAGCATTTCTCATCATATCAATGAACCCGATCATTTTCTCTACAAATGCAGCAGACTGCTTTTCACCCTTCAAGTAAAAAGTTTTCCCATCCACTTCCACTTCCGCAACGAGTCTCTCTTTGTCCCTTAAGATCTTATGGCCTGTAATCGGTTCTTTGAAATAATTACGCATTACGTTTTGAATCATATCGCCCGGTGTCCCTTCATGGGTTTTGATTTACTAATATCCATGCTTTTAAAGTGATTTTTTAGATAGTTTTAGCATCATTTCAGCCATGCAAACAACTTCAAAATCGCGTATACTTTTATGTAGAATGATGTCGAGAAAGGAGGAATCGTTGATGAGCAAACCGATCGACCAAGAAGTGATTCTCCAGGCGATCTTAGAATCTTCTTCACAAATAAAAGAGTTAACCGTTCAAGTGAGTAAATTATCCAGTCGAATTGATGATGTTTCAAATCGTCTTGACGGAGTCTCAAATCGACTTGACGGAGTCTCAAACCGAATTGATCAGCTTGAGATAAAAGTAGATGGAAACCATAAAGAAACAATGGACCGTCTTGACGCTGTGGAGAATAGGTTAAACGATGCCATTCATGACGTAGATGTCAAATTCACGATCCTGCATGGTGAATTATTTAATGTAAAAGCGGATGTAGTGAAACTGCAACAAGCGGAATAGTTGCCTACTTCATGCCGTAGCAAAATAACTTTTATTCTCCCCTTCAAAGTCAATGACTTAAGGGGAATTTTCTTTTATTGCCATCCTCACTGAGAGGGTTCTGCCTGCGGTGATTGACAGCCATACGAATAAGCAAGACACTCAAAACCATGCTTTTGCAGGATTGGCTGGCTCATCGGACTCGCATCTACGGTAAGAAAACGATATCCTTGTTCGGCAGCCTTTTTAGCCCGGATCGATAAGAGCGATGTGTAATAGCCCTTTCCTCGATATTCAGGCAAAGTCGACCCGCCCCATAAACTTGCGAACGAAGAATTTTCCTCTAAATACATCCAGCAAGCACTGACTAATTTCTCCCCATCGTAAACCCCGTATAAAAATAAAGAATCCGGATCATCCTGTTTGTCTCTCCAAAGCCGATTCCCTAACTCTTCATGCGACTCTTGCCAAATGAAATCAATTAACGAAATAATGTCCCGAACACCTTTCTCATCAATAATTTCTTTTATATGTATTTCCTCATCAACGCCGAGTAATGAAGGCATATCGTGAATGTCCATAACCATCAGCGCTTCTCGCGGCTCGGACATAAAACCCTCTTCCTCAAGAAGCTCTTTCAAATAATCCGGTTTGTCATAGCTATACACTTTCCATTCAAATCCGATTCCAAGTCGTTTGAAATGGTCTAACTCTTCCTGGATAATTTTTCGTGCATTCTCTTCATTTACATGAGATGCTATAATAAATCCCCTTTCACCGTGTAACGATACATGACGAACGACATGTTCCGTTTCTTCACGTCGATACCCCTGCGACTGCAGCTCTTGCCGCAGCTCCTTATGAAATAACGACAGTATTTTTTCTTTATCCATTTTACAACCTCCCAAATTCCACTCCATTGCCCCGTCCTTATTGGACCGACTGTTGCTCTAAATCAATCTTCAGACATTTCCTATTAGCTCTATGTTCCGTTCATCGCTAATCTCTATTCTAAAAGAATATTTCCTCACCATGTTACCACTTTTATGAATAAACCGATATCCTTTACTGAAATATTGAAACTACTCATTCAAATAAACGTAATATACTTGAAGACAATATGGAGGTGCTTTTATGGGATTTAATGCATTTGACGATTTTATGTTTTCTTTCGTTCCAATTTTTATAACCACTGTTTTTATAATTGTGATCGGTTTTATCATATTCACCATCGTCAGCGGCATTGGACAATGGTCCAAAAACAACAATTCGCCCCGGCTGACCGTTCCTGCTCATGTTGTAACGAAGCGGGCGCATACTTCGGGCGGAAGTGGAGACAGCTCCGCAACGACTAAGTATTATGTTACCTTTCAAGTAGAAAGCGGTGACCGAATCGAGTTTCATATGAAAGCTACCGAATATGGAATGCTTGCGGAAGGCGATGTTGGCATGTTGACGTTCCAAGGAACAAGGTATATCGAGTTTGACCGGAAGTGATTTCCCTTCATTCAACCCGAAAGCAAAGTTGTACATAAAAAAGCAAGCTACACTATTCGCAGCTTGCCATGCTATATGCTTTTCGTTGCAGCCCGTTTTATCTCTTTCCTTCGTTCATAGATATTAATGACGATCACCTTAATGACAGCATATGTCGGAATGGCTAAAAGGATGCCGAAGAACCCTGCAATGCTGCCCGCTGCTAAAATGAGGGTTATGACAGTGAGAGGATGAATATCGAGCGTTTTTCCCATAATGTTCGGAGTAATGAGATGGCTGTCCATCTGCTGGGCGGCAAGGGTGACGATCGATACCCAAATGACGAGTTTTGGATCTTGCAAATAGGCGATGATTACCGCAGGAGTGAACGCAATCCAAGGGCCCAAGAACGGAATGACATTCATGAATAAAGCAAAAATTGCAAGCAACAATGCGTATTCAAGCCCGATAGCTAAGTAGCCGATCAGTATTAACGATGCAAGAATCGTACTGATTAGCAGCTGTCCTTGAATATAAGAACGCAACACTTGATCGATGTCATTCAGCGTCTTTTTCACCCACTCCCGACGCTCACCAGTGAACAAATTATAAATGAGCGGAGCAAATTTTTCATGGTCCTTCAACATAAATATAAAGAAAAACGGTACGAGGATGAGCAGAACGACAGCTTGTACGAATGACTGCAAAAATTGTACGATCCATAACCCGAATTTCACAGCGATGGATTGCAGTGAGTCGAGAGCGCTGTCAAGTGAATCCCGAACCGGCTCCGGCAAGTCTTCCTTCTGTTCCAATAAATTAATACGGATTTCATTAAGTTCTTCCGTCAATTCAGGCGCGTTGTCAATCAAGCTATTTACCTGCTTCGAAATAATTGGCCCGATAATCGAAGCGAATGCCCATATAATGACAGCTATACAGGCTACGATGATCGTAATACTCCCCCACCGTGGCACATTACTCGCTTCAAGTCTGCGCTGTACAGGTTCCGCTAAATAAAAGAGCACCCCACCAAAAATAACAGGCAATATAGCTGTTTTAACAATGATGGCAACTGGAGCAAATATGAAATTAATTTCCATAAAATACTTAATGATCAAAATGGCAAGCAGAAGAGCAACGCCAGTCTGGAACCACAGTTTCTTTGTCACGAACTCACTACCTTTCGCATACAATTCATCATTCCAAGCTACAAATATACTTATAAATATACCCAAAAACAGAGCAAGAGAACCTTCTCTGTCCCCATTCTCCCTACCAAAAAGTGCATAACGGCTCCAGCATACGCATAACTCTACATGTCACGTATAACGGTTACACCTCACGCATAAAACGCAATATTTGCTCATCATCAAGCAATCTTACGCATGAATGAAAATACGTCAAGAATCGTCTACAATTGTTTTTTCTAAGTGAAGAAAAAAAATGCAATAAGCATTCCTTTTTGAAAACAATGACTTCCTCTATTTACACTATATACAAGCATAGTGTAGTATCTGAGTAGTTCTGTCACCTTATTAGGGGGGGAAGGTTTGCGGAAAGGAATCTGCGAATACATATATGAAAAAACGATATATTCTGTTGATCATAGGAATATTTTTACTTATTTTATCAAGTTCTCGTATGCTATGGATGAATGCGTTTTATAATCTCTCAAATACACAAATAATAGAAGGCAAATTGGATTTATGTAATTGGGATACACAAGAAGAGGAAGTTCTGCTGCTTGATGGGGAGTGGGAGTTTTATCCATCGCAGTTGTTAATGGATCATGAGCGGCAGTCATTGACAGCCCCTCCTCAAAAAAAATTTGTTCAAGTTCCAGGCAAGTGGAATGAGGATTTTCAAGACGGTGAATCCACTCCATATGGCTACGGCTCCTACCGGCTACGAATACATGTAAACCCTAATGAAAACGTTAATTATAGTTTATATGTACCAAGCGTTCGAAGTTCATCCGAGTTGTATATCAATGGACGATTCATGGGGGGATCTGGAAAGGTAGGAAAAACGGAAGGTGAATACACGGCAAAAAATCTGCCATATTCAGCATCTTTCACTGCAGATGAAAACGGCGTAATAGAAGTTGTCATTCAAGCGGCAAACTTCAAAGATGTTCGTCGTAGTGGCATCATTCGTTCGGTTAAATTCGGTTCGGAAGCTATGTTATCCAAAGAAAGAGGACTGTCCTTATCCTTACAATTAGTAGCATCTGTCATATTTTTTATCCATTCCATCTATGCTCTAATCCTATATTTCTTAGGGAATCGGGAGAAAAAGCTTCTCTATTTTTCTTTACTTTTATTTTCCATAACGTTCATGAATCTAATTAGTAGTGATGAGAAAATATTCCACTTACTATTTGACGTTGGATACGAGTGGGATTTTCGCATTGCTAACGCATTAATTCCGATTGCTTGCTTGGCTTTATTACATTCAGTGGGTCAACGTACCCTTCCATATTGGCGTGTAATGACTCCGATTTACTCAAGTATCACTCTTGGGTTATCCATCGTTACACTTCTCCTATCGCCAAGTCAAATAATAAAGTTGTTTCCTGTTTATTACTTGTTGGCAGGACTCGCAATTGTTGTTGCGCTCATTACAATCCTTAAAAAGATTTATAGAAACATCTCTGGGAATCTTTTATTGCTGCTTTCCTTGATAGCAGCTGCCCACCATTTTGCTTGGGTAATCTATTGGAGAGAAGTAGGCGTAAGTGCTGTACATTACCCATTTGATTTGATTATTTCGATCGGTTGTTTTGCATCGATCTGGTTTAAAGATTATTTTACAATGCATGCAGAAACAGCAAAATTAGCATTGAAATTGCAAAAAATGAATGAACATAAGGACCAGTTCTTAGCGAATACGTCCCATGAATTTAAAAATCCGCTTCACGGCATCATTAATATGTCACAATCTGTATTAATGCGAGAAAGAGATCAATTAAAAAATAAAAGTGTTCATGAGCTTGAGACGATATTGACGGTCGGCCGGAGGATGTCCCTGTTATTAAATGATTTACTCGATGTGGAAAGCCTTCGGGAAGGTCATCCGCGTCTTCAAACAAAAACAATTGAGATCCAGCCTATCGTAACCGGAGTGATGGATATGCTGCATTTCCTCGTTGAGGTAAAGCCGGTTACGATTGTAAATGAAATCCCGAAAGACTTTCCGCCTGTCATTGCAGACGAAAACCGAGTCATTCAAATTATATACAACTTGCTTCATAATGCGATCAAGTATACGCATGAAGGAGAAATTCGCATTCAGGGTAAGGTACAAGATGATCGTGCATTTATTACCATTTCCGATACGGGAATAGGAATAGAAGAAAATTTTCTTCAGCACTTGTTCCATCCTTATGAGCAAGCGGCCAATACAGCAACTAACTCAGGTGGGCTTGGATTAGGGTTAAATATAAGCAAGCAGTTAGTTGAACTGCATGGCGGGAAGCTACAAGTCTCTTCGTCATTCGGAAAAGGGTCAGCGTTCACCTTTTCTCTAAAGTTGGCCCAACTAAACATCAATGAAGCTACAATCAATGCTCAGCATGACATATCGTCAGAAGCAGCTATGAGTCACTCGATGGAACATTCATTCCACCAGAAGGGTTCGGAAATCATGGCAATCGCTAACCAATCACCTTCCATCGAAAAACGTTCTATGAAACTGCCAATATTAATTGTCGATGATGATCCAATCAACTTACAAGTTCTTCAATCAATCTTGTCGGTTGACCAATATGAGGTTACCACGGTGACGAGCGGTAAGGAAGCGTTAGCGCATTTAAAGAAAAAGGAGTGGAACTTAGTTATCTCGGATGTCATGATGCCGAACATGTCCGGATATGAGCTGACTCAGATCATTCGAAAGCGCTACTCTCTGACAGAACTCCCGATTTTATTGCTTACCGCAAGAAGCGACCCAAAAGACATACAAACGGGTTTTTCAGCAGGGGCGAACGATTATGTGACAAAACCTGTTGACATGGTCGAATTAAGAGCCAGAGTGCAGGCACTCACAACGATTAAAAGAGTAATGCGTGAACAATTACAATTGGAGGCAGCTTGGCTGCAAGCACAAATCCAGCCCCACTTCTTATTCAACACATTAAATTCCATCATCGCTTTAAGTGAAATCGACTTAGAAAAGATGAATCATTTATTAGGGGAACTAAGCGAATTTTTAAGAAGCAAGTTTCAATATCAACATAAGGATGGACTGATACCGATCGAAGAGGAATTGAATCTTTCAAGATCCTATCTGAATATCGAACAAGTTCGTTTTGGGGACCGCTTGAAAGTCATTTGGGAGTTGGATGAATGCAAGGGCCTTAAAATTCCATTTCTAACAATCCAACCGTTAGTTGAGAATGCTGTTAGACACGGAGTGATGAAGCGTATCGACGGCGGGACAGTTGTTATTAAAGTGGTTGTCCAAGAAGGGAATGTGGAAGTTTCAGTTAAAGATGACGGAGTCGGAATGAATGAAGATCAAGTACAAAGTCTATTGGAAAGAAAAGAAGGAAGCCGATCAAGTATTGGATTGATTAATGCAAATCAGCGGTTGATGCGACATTTCGGTACAGGACTTCAAATTAAAAGCAAACCAAATCAAGGAACAACAGTATCCTTTGTAGTGAACATTTAATGTTGTGACGTTTATCGGAAACCCCCTTTGAGTGAAGGGTGGTTTTCTTGTTACCTGCCGCATTTACGTATAACTACACTAATTCAATTACAAAATTGCATAAAGATTGCAAGAGGCGTTAGTATTTTCCTCTATACCTGTACATACGCAAAAATAGCAGGCATCCATTCATTTTCGAACCGATGCCTGCTATTTGTTTACTCATCCAATGTCAAAAGTGCAACGCATTCAACGTGTACAGTATGAGGGAAAAGGTCAACCGGCTGCACGTTTTGGAGTGTATAGCCGAACGGCAGCAATTCTGCGATATCCGTTGCGAATGTTTCCGGATTACAGGATACGTAGACAATCCGCTTCGGTTGCGCACGCCCAATTCGGCGCATCACTTTACCGCCAGCACCGCTGCGTGGCGGGTCAATGAGCAACAGATCTGCCAATCCCCAGCTCTCATGCACTTCATCAATTCCCCGACGCGCGTCCCGAGCTAAAAATGTTGTGTTATGCAAATCATTATCCAAGGCATTCCGTTTGGCGGATTCAATTGACGTTTCGACAATTTCAATCCCGGCCAATTCCTTCACTCGAGCCGCAAACGGTAAGGAGAATGTTCCGACACCGCAAAACAGGTCGATCATCTTTTCGTCTTCCTGCGGCTTACCCATTTTCAACGCCAAATCAACAAGCTTTTGTGCCTGGACCGGGTTCGTCTGGAAAAACGTATCGAACCATAGCCGGTAGCGATAACCACCCAATTCATCATAAATGAAATCACGTCCTGCCAGAACAAAAGTCTCTTCGGATTGTGTCCGGTCTGCCCAATCTGTATTCACAAGCCAAAGCAAGCTTTTCACATTCGTAAACTTCTTAGTAATTCTTCCAATCAAATCTGCAGCCGCAGCTTCCAATTCATCAGTAGGAGCTTCCGTTGCAAACAACGCAAGCATGATTTCGCCTGTCGCAAACGATTCCCGGACCATCAAATGGCGAAGAAGTCCTTCATGCGCATCTTTATCATACCCTTTGAGCCCATGATCCTTCGTCCAACTTCGCACTTCCATCGCCGCATCGACCATATTCCGGCCTGCAATCAAGCACGTTTCAAGTGGAATGATGTTTCGAAAATTCCCTTGCTCGTGCAGACCAAGCTCCCCTTCAGGAGAAAACGTAAATTCCATTTTATTTCTGTAATGCCATGGCTCGTCCATGCCGATCGTGTCTAAAACGAGGTCAGGATCTTGTCCAACGCTTCTCAACGCTTCTTTCACAAACTCCGTCTTATGCTTTAACTGTCCGCCGTAGCTCCAATGTTGCCACACACAGCCGCCGCAAAGTTCAAAATGCGGACAAGGCGCCTCCACCCGATCCGGATTCGCCGATATGACCTTTTCAGGCATTACTTTCCTTCTCTTTTTCTCGGGCTGATCCACGACAACTTGAACAGTTTCACCGGGCAGCGTCTGTGGAATGGTAAGCTTCAACTTTTTCGGATTGCCTAATTCATTCTCGCGCCATATAACCGCCTGTCCATTTCCTTTGCCATCCAAATGCCGAATGTCAGCAATCATAGTTTCTCCTATTTTAACGGTCAAGAGATCATTCCTCCTTCACGACTTTCATCATCTATCGAACAGTCACTTTTCGCGACCTTCCTGCATCTTTATATGTGACGCAATACTCCATTATAGCGAAAGTTATCCCGAATCACCAGATGCGAAGCACGAAAATGTGCAGGTAATCAACTTATAAAACGGTGCATAACCGCATAAATTCCTCCAACCGTGCATAAGTCGTACCATCCACTCATAGATCTCATCAACCAGTTACGAAGCAGCACGCAAAATCATTAAGCCTTTCAACTACTCATAAGTCACCCTCGAAACTCATAATTCCCATCAACCACTCATAAGTCGCTCTCAAAACTCATAAAGCCACACAAACAATCACAAATTGTTACAGAAACTCATAATTCTCATCATTAACGCATAAACAGCCAACAAACTCATATTTTCCACCAACCACACATAAGCAAGACTTCAGAGTATAGCTCACAATTCCCTCAAATATCCGCATATTGACTCCTCGAAACAGTATGCAATGATTTCATTTAATGCAAATACACATGCATTCCAAATTTCTCACACACCGGGAGTTGAAGCAGCTGCAGCCTGGTTGGATTTAGCGCAATCAATCGCCACAACAAGCGCCACTAAGAGAGATTCCATTTCTTCATTCTCGATTTGCAACTCGTAGCTATCTCCCCAAGTAAACCACTTCTTGCTGACGGAACCGATAATTTCGCCATTTTGATACACTCCGAAATTCATATCCCACCAGTTCCCCCGTACTTCCATATCCACTGCATCAATCGTATAACGGGCCTTGAAAAAGGAAAATTGTTTTTTGATCATTACAGCCTCCCGGCCATTCACTTCTACAAAAAAAGTTGGTAAAAAGCTAAACGTTTTCTTCGTAATCAATCCAACTTCATGCCCCGAAGAATCCTTTATGGAAAACGTCTTCGGAATTTGCATGAAACTCCCTTCCACAAAGTATACTTCGTTCTCACGTTCGTCCTTCACCGAAAACTTCCCGCTCAAACTGAATACCTTTTGCTTAATATATAGCTGTCTCATGTAATCCCCTCCATATATTCACAAAGCCTATCAACCTATCACAGAACTATAATTGTCAACTTGGAAAAAAAGAGTTCCCCTTCATCATTTCACGTAATTGAACTCGGAATAAAAAAGATAAATCGGAGCATTCCGTTCTACTGTATGTACTCATTCGTTACTACATATACGGTTTCTTACGATCGAAAGTTTCAAAAGCTGTCGAAAAGACCTATCAGTCCGAGTCGGAACTAAGTTTTTGCTAGCTCCAGACAAAATCCTGATCAAATATTTTACAAGTATAATCAATCTGCCTTTTATCAAAAATCCAGTTCCAATTATTCCATGCGCATAAAATAAGAAAGAAGATTCGAATACCAGTAGCCATTCGGAAGAAATGGGGGGCGAAAATTTCACGATAAATGAGGGCGATCAAATGAAAAGAACGTTAGGGAAATGGGAGCAAAACATGAGTTTACAGCAGCATCCACATATCGCAAAACATATTCCAGAAACAAAATTATTCAATGAACACCATTTGGACGATCTATTGAGCCGTTGTCCATCCGTCTATGTAAAACATGATACGACTGGACAAGGCAGAGCAATCTTCAAAATCCACAAAAATGCCGACGGAACCTATTATATAAACGGTTTTACAATTCAAGGGAAACCTATCCAAAAAACCGTTTTAAATGTGAATGAAATTCGGCAGCTCCTCCATCCATTTATTAAGTTAGGGAGAGAGAGCGGCCTTTACATTCTCCAGGAAGACATACAAAGCCACACTCAAAATGGACAGCCATTTTCGATTCGTGTTCACGTTCAACAACTGAAAAACGATTGGGTCATTGGAGGAATGTATGGAACGATTGCAAATGAAACTGTGACAGAAAGCGGGATTGTGAATCCTCATCGAGGCGCTCATGTAATGACCATTGCCGAAGTATTATCGCAAACAAAAAACAAAAGGAATCAAAAGAATACAATAAAGAGGATTGAAGAGATTGCGACTGCAGCAGCGAAAGTGATTTATTCTGTTTTGCCCAATCGGGAATACGGAATGGACTTCGGGCTCAATCAAAATGGAACACCTATTTTATTTGAAGTAAATACAACGCCAGGTATTAGCGGATTTGCGAAAATCGAGAATAAAGCACTTTGGAAACGAATTATTATGTTGCGCAAAATGCAAAGTACGTAAAATAAAGGCCAGGCACAGAAACAAGCTCTATTTAATCAGTGCCTGGTATTTTTACAATTCACTCCTATTACGAGAAATTTCTTTTTCATTCACAAAAAACTTAACAAATCACTTATAAACGCTTAGAATTAAGCGGTTAGGAGTGATGAGTCATTTATAATGAGAAAAAAGATTCTTTATTACATAATCCGACAGGGGCAACGCGTTTCGCATTGGCTATACTCTTAGGGCTGCTTGCCTTCTTAGGACCTTTGAATATCGATATGTATTTACCGAGTTTTCCCGGAATCGCAAGTGATTTACAGACGAGCGCCACACTCGTACAATCCAGTTTAACTGCCTGCTTGTTAGGTCTTGCGTTTGGCCAATTGGTAATCGGTCCGATTAGTGACGCACGGGGCAGGAGGAAGCCTTTGTTAATCGCTACTTTCCTTTTTGCAGCGGCTTCCATTCTATGTGCTTTATCGCCAAATATTTCCATATTAATTGCAGCACGTTTTTTACAAGGGTTTACTGCTTCGGCAGGAGTCGTTCTATCACGTGCAGTCGTGCGAGATGTATTTAGCGGCAAAGAACTTACGAAGTTTTTTGCACTTTTAATGGTGATCAATGCTGTTGCACCAATGATCGCCCCAATAGCTGGTGGAGCAATTCTATCTTTTGAATCCGCAAGTTGGAGAAGCATCTTTTACGCTCTATGTTTTATTGGACTATTCATCGTCATTATTGTTGGTTGGAAACTGAAGGAGACATTGCCGCAAGATATGCGGATTCCGAGTTCGATAGGTGCGTCGGTAAAGACGATGGGAAGTTTGATGACTGACCGTTCGTTTATCGGGTACGCTTTAGTTGTTGGTTTCATACATGGCGGCAGTTTTGCTTATGTGTCCGGAACGCCGTTTATTTACCAAGAGATTTACGGCGTATCACCTCAAACATTTAGTATATTATTTGGAATCAATGGAATCGCCATTATAACGGGCAGCTTTATTATTGGACGCTTTAGCGGTATTGTCTCGGAGAAAAGCTTACTGCAAGCTGCCGTCGTCATCTCTTTGACTGCAACATCCATACTGCTCATGATGACAATTATGAAAGGACCTTTAGCCACGCTTGTCATTTCCATTTTCATTTACATGATTACAATTGGTATGGTGATAACAAGCACCTTTACACTCGGGATGGCTAAGCAAGGGCATCGCGCAGGAAGTGCAAGTGCCGTCTTAGGCATGCTTCCACTATTGTTAGGATCGATCTTTACACCGCTCGCCGGCATTCGGGAAGCATCCGCTGTTCCGATGGGCATTATATTATTCACGACTTCCCTCATTGGCTTTACAGTGTTTTTCACATTCATTCGAAAAGACGAGAGAGAAGAATGAGCAGCACTATATACAAATCCCCCCTTGGCGTTTTTTTGCTCCCAAGGAGGGGATGGGTACTTCTTATTCAACAACATATTTCCTAAATCGTATATAACAGAAAACAATTACAAAGGTACCCGTGCAACTAATCTCCATGTACCACTTTTCGTCAATTGATCTACATCGATTTCAATATCGCTGCCTAAATAGATCGTCTCTCCTTCAATTGCAACGACCATCGCTTGAAGAACAGGGTCACTATTATTGTTTTGAAAAACATCGCCAATTTTCGGGATATAAGTTGGACGTGAATCAAGTTCTTGTTTTTTCAGTAGATCACTTGCTTCATGCGCGTCAGGCTGTTCTAAGTCAATAATTGTTGCGCCCTCTTCAAGACCTGGCACCATTACCCAATATTCACTATGTTTGATGCCATTTGATTTATTGCTAATTACGCCATATGCTTCGATCGAAGAGACAATTTCTATCGCATGAAGATGGTGATGATCCAAGGAGTCAGGTTTAGGATTTGTAATTAATATATAATCACCGACTTTCGCCTTTTCCTCTTTATGAAGCGTAAATCGCTTATAATTGAAGACAAAACTATCTAAATGCTTCGGTTTATACAATGTGATTTCTTTCGCAGTAACAAGTTGCTGCTCTAAATCCTCAAGGCGAATTAAGTGAACAGACTTCTTAAAAAATGGTTTTACAGAGTACACTTGATGCAGCTTATTGCGATAATAGACAAATTGTCCTTTTCTAACGTTTAGTAGATTCACGACAACCCCACCTTATGATTTTTTCGATTTTGTTGAAACTTTTCATTCCAACGATTTAGCCATTCACTCTTTTTGCTGTATGATTTTATAAAAGGACACGACCATAAAAATAACAATTAGGGAGAGTGGCAACGCCGATATAATGAGCATATTTTGAAACCCTTTTATGCCGCCGGAGTACATGACAATGGCTGCCATTGCAGCTAATGCGATCCCCCAAACGATTTTGACAACATTTGAAGGATTCAATTGTCCCCCTGTACTGAACATGCCAAGTACAAATGTTGCAGAATCCGCAGAGGTTATAAAAAATATGGCAATGACAAACACCGTAATTAGCGACAGTACGGTGCCAAGTGGATAATGCTCATACATGCCAAATGTCACTGTATCTGTAACTAAAGTGGACAGCTTTGCAAGCCCATTTTGCTCTAAGTATAATGCTGAGCCGCCAAAAACTGCAAAGAAAATGAAAGTTACAAGTGTCGGAGCAAGCAGCACACCCGCAACAAACTCTCTAATCGTACGGCCTTTTGAAACACGTGCGATGAACATCCCTACAAATGGTGCCCAAGAAATCCACCATGCCCAATAAAATATTGTCCAATCATTAATCCACTGGCGTTGTTCTCCATTCAACGGTTTCAGTTCAAAACTCATTTCGATGATATTCCCAGCATATTTTCCGATCGATGTTGTAAACAGATTTAAAATGTACATAGATGGCCCGACGATAAACAACAGAGCTAGAAGAATAAATGCAACGACAATATTCGTCGTGCTTAAGTATTTTATACCCCTTCCAATACCCGACCATGCTGAAGCAATAAATAACACTGTCGCGATTGCTAAAATGATTAATTGAAACCAAAACGTTTTAGGTGCGTCAAACAAATACGTCAAGCCGCTATTAATTTGCGCTGATCCGAATCCTAATGTAGATGCGACACCAACGACCGTCGCAAAGATCGCAAGCGTATCTACGATGTGACCAACTGTGCCTCGCATAATTTTCTTGCCAAATAACGGCTCAAGCGTCGCACTAATCAACCCTGGCGCGCCAACTCGAAACTTAAAATAAGCGAGTATAAGTGCTACAATGCTATACAGCCCCCAGCCATGAAGGCCCCAGTGAAACATTGCGTATTGAAGCGATTCTATAATCGCCTGATCAGATCCCGGCTCCCCGTTCGGCGAACTGATAAAAGCATGTGAAATTGTTTCGGCTGTTGTAAAAAACATCAGCCCGATGCCCATTCCCGCGCTGAACAACATGGCAAACCATGCAAGTAAACTAAATTCAGGCTTATCCTTTTCTTTTCCTAACTTCACCTTTCCAAAACGGGAAAACATCATATAGATGCAAAAACTAATCATCGCAACAATTACGAATATGTAAAACCATCCGAAATGATCATAAATAAATGTTGTTGCTGATACAGTCAGCTCGTTCAAATTTTCTGGAGCTAAAGCACCCCAAAGAACAATCGCTATACAAATAACGACTGCATACCAAAACACCCTTGTAATATGCAAAAAAATACCCCTTTCTGCTCTTTCCACTTCCAAAATCTAAAAGTGGTCATAGCTTTTAGATGGCCCATACCGACTCCAAAGCATGTGAAATGAGAATCGATTTGAGCGATCCACTTTGTTCATCATACGATATATTCATTTTTATTGGAATAAATACGCAATTATTCCAGAAAATAAAACTTAATGAATGCTTTTAAGCTGCTTGTACAGTTTGTATTCCTCCCTTACCTAAGGATATTCGCTAGAAGGCACACATGAAAAAACGAGCCGCCTATTCGATTATAAAAAATCGTTATAGACGGCTATTTGTCATGCATGATTAAATATGATTTTTAAATGAACCATCAAAGCATCCGAACAATATTTATTTTCATAATAGGTAGTGCTTTTCAATTGCTTATTTTTACGATGCTCTTTGTATAGGGATTTTATGTGTAATCAAATTTACCCCATTTGCCAATCAATTTACCCATTTGAACAAAGTGTTAAACCTTTTCACGATAATTGCTCGTTTACCGTAGATAGTAATAAAACATGCACGTAAGGCCATTCATCGTCTGAAATCGATCGTATCCAGTTGATAGTCTCCTCTATTTAGTAGACAGCTAACCGATTACTATGATGGGCACCGGGCTCGCTTCCCTGTAATTATTTATCTGTCTGTTTAAGCTCTTATCCAATCAGCTAAGTCGAAAAATCCGATCGTTTCGGTATAACATCAATATACGTAATTATTTTTACTTTAAAACGTAAATCATATTGACGATTTAAGAAATTTAAATTACTCTATAAAGTAATAAAGTTATTCTGAATTTACTTCAAAATAACGAAATCAATTGTTAGGGGGAATGAAATGTCTAACATTCATTATTTACAACCAGATTCAAACACACTTCATGGCTTTTTCAGCAAAGAACTACAACCAGCTCTAAACATCAACTCAGGGGATACTGTCATTTTTCAAACTTTGGACGCTGCATGGGGTCTAGAGAAACGCTCTGCTTTGGGAGAAGCAAGAAAAAAATTTACTGAATTTCATCCGGATCGCAAAACGAAGGAGTTCGGACACGCATTAGTTGGTCCCGTATTGATTCATCAAGCTAAGCCTGGACAGACATTGGAAATAAAGATAAATGAAATCATTACAGGTACGTGGGGATGGACATCTGCGGGAGGCTTCCCTAGTTATTGGAACGAAAAGTTGGGAATGGTTGAATCGAGTGAAGTTCTATTGGACTTTGAACTTGATGTAGAACAAATGGTAGGAAGAAGTCAATTTGGAAATTTTAAATATAGTGTTGAGCTGAAACCTTTTATGGGGCTTATGGGAATGCCTCCTGAGGAAGAAGGAAAACATTCTACCATTCCTCCTCGGCCATTAGGTGGAAATATGGATTGTAAAGAATTACAAGCAGGAAGTACATTATTTTTACCGATCCCCGTTGAAGGTGGCCTTTTTTCAACAGGAGATGGTCATGCCGCGCAAGGGGATGGTGAAGTAAGCGGTCCTGCCCTTGAATGCCCGATGGAAAGGGTGAATTTAACCTTTACAGTAAGAGATGATCTTAAAATTAACATGCCCAGAGCTAAAACAAATACCGGTTGGCTAACGATGGGATTCCATGAAGATCTTGAAGAGGCTATGTGGCTTGCTTTACGTGAAATGATCGATTTACTGTCATCGCTCTATGACATCTCAAGGACAGAAGCCTATGCATACGCTACGATGGTTGTAGATTTGCGAATCACTCAAATCGTTAATTGTGTTAAAGGAGTCCACGCATTTCTTCCTTTTCATGCCTTAAGGTGACGGAAGATTCAATCAGTAAACAAACAATTGAAAGGTGGAATGGCTATAATGTACAAAGATTGTTGGGTTGATAATAAGGGGATTCACATACATTTTATTGAAGCCAATGCGGATAAAAAAGAAGAGGCTCCTTTAGTCATTATTCCGGGGCTTTCAGAATCAGCAGAAGATTATATAGCTATCATCGAAAAACTCTCCCCGAGACATTGTATTATTATCACGCTTAGGGGCCGCGGCAAAAGCGATACTCCGGAAACTGGATATACACTGTATGATCATGTTAGCGATATTGACGCTGTTGTTCAACACCTTAAGTTAAGAAACTTTTTCTTGTTCGGCTACTCTAGAAGCGTTTCATACGTACTACAATATGCACTCAATAACAAAACCATAATCAAAGGGTTAATCATTGGTGACTACCCTGCGATTCACACACAACTCCCACAAGGGTGGGTTGAATTTTTTTCCTCCTTACCGCCTTGGAGAGGAAAACCACTGTCCGAAAGAATGAGTATGACGGCATTGCATAATATCCAGAAAGAATCTTCACAAGTACTCTTTTGGGATGATTTATCATCAATCGAATGTCCAGTTCTTATTATCCGTGCTGGGAAACAAGGTGCAGCGTTGTCAGTAGAAGCAGCGGAACAATATACAGAGAAAATGCCCCAAGCCAACATAGTTGTTTTTGACGAATCGGATCATAATCTATTTGAACCTCATATTGATCCATTGATTCAAACGATGGAAACGTTTATGGATAAATGCCCCGCAGGAAAATAGGGAGTTATCGCTCCTCATAAAAAGGAAATGAAAAGAATCCATCCTTTGAGAGCTTACCGCTTAAGGGATGGATTCTTTTTGTGACTGTTTATTTTTTCAAAGAATGTTTCTTCCCTTTCACATCAGTGATTTCGACAGTTTTATCCGTCAGTTTCATATCCTTCGCTTGAATAGTGGATAGTTTTTTCGTTTTCCCGTCCAGCAAGTTGTATGCAAACACACCTTTTTTATTGAAATAAAACATCGTAGTAGGATCAAATTTGACAGACTTGTTATTTTGCGTAATGTTTGTTGAAAATCTTGTAGATCCATCAAGTCGCTCAAAAATGACGCGAGCGTCGAATTCCATCACTTTTACTGGTTTCATTGTATTTGGACTGTCATGGTAAAGAACGAGTGTCTGGTCCACATTTACAGATTCATCAAAGATCGGATTGTAATCGAAGTACCGTAAGTTTTTCTCTACCGTGTAATAATAGTCATGGCCGTAAACGTTGAAATTCCGCATACTCATTGCATGGTTTGCATCAATTGCAATGTCCATATACCTCGTATTATTTATTGCACCATGCTTATTCGTTTGAAATACACCATACATGTATGGATAATCAGCCACTTGAGATACAGCGGCCCAGTATGGAACGTAAATCATGTTGTTTTGGAGGATGATCGGAAACCCTGTTTCCAAGTGAACCTCAAACACCCCATCCTGTGTCGGAAAATCGCGTTCCGTTAGCAGTACTGTTTCCTCTTTCGTCTTTTTATTAATCTTCACAAGCTTTTGGCCTTTGACCGTATACATAAAGCCATCCTCTTCCACGACAATTCCCTTCTGACTAACATAGGAGATCGGTTCCGGCAACTTCATTTTGTCATCGATTGCACGCGCAAGGAAAGAAGAGAACTGGGCCCGTGTCACGGGATTTCCCGGTTTGAATGTTCCGTCCTGGTAGCCACCCGCAATCCGATTTAGTGCCGCACTATTAATATCACCAAATGCCCAATGAGCTGTCGAGACATCCCTGAACATCGGTTTCTGTTCCAATGGAAGGTCAAATGCCCGACGTAAAATCGCGGCCATTTGGGCCCGCGTCGTCTGCTCTGCTGGTCGCATAAAGCCGTTTTCCCCACGCAGGATTCCCTTTTCATTTATAGTTGCAAGCGTTAAATAGTGCGAGGACTGTTTCGACACATCCTTGAATGTAACAGAAGGGTTACGTAGCAATGGAATATCCAACGCCTTTAGGAGCATAGCGGAAGCTTGTGCCCTAGTAATTGGTTCATTCGGTCGGAATGTGCCATCTGGATAGCCTCCAATAATTCCCTTTTTGTACAGGAACATTACATCCCACGATGCACCATTCCCTTTTTGCATATCTTTGAACGGAATTGGATCGTTGTACGGCGGGTACTCCGTCTCTGCTTCTACAATCGGTGTTAATGAAAACAAAAGGAATAATGTTACCAATGAAATGAAGAATCTTTTCAATTTCATCCACCTCTTTTTTAAATTTTGTAAGTCATTGTGCATAGTTTATTTGCGACAATTTACTACAAATAACTAAACACGGTCAAATCAATAGAAGGTTGATTTCACTATTTTATCTTAAACTGTTCCTATAATTGCAGTGCATCTTCTGAATAGTCTTTTGCAAAAACTATGAAGGTCGGCCCGTCCTTTATAATAAGCGGTTGGTTGACGACTTCTTTTGGACAGCTGCCGACCTAAGGTTCATGAATGACTACGGGGGTCCCATCCCCCTCATTCAAATCATGCTATTCTTGAATAATCCATCGACTGGAGCTTGCATCCCACATCATCGTAAACACTTGCTCCGCTACTCCTTCTCTCCCATATTGATAGCGAATTTGTACCTCATTTTCGGAAATAGGAACTTCCTTTCGATAAGATGCTTCTAAAAACAACTCACCTAACCGACTAATTTGCGTAAATATAGGAGTTTCCGGCAAGTCTCCAAAACCAAAAAGGTCGTCATATAAATACAAATCAAAATATTGCTCTGGTGTATAATTGCCAGTAAGCTGTCCAGATAAATAATCGAAATAAATCGATTCGGTACGTTCTTCCGTCGCTACCCCTACAACTTGTCCGTAAATTTTATGGACAGGAGTTATCGTTGCCCCCTGAACAGTTTCATTTGCCGGAAAGTGGTTCAATAATAAATATTCCCGTGCATTTAACAACTGGTCGTAACCACCTACGATCGTAACGTCCTGTTTCTCATAAAGATCCATTAGTTCTGATTGCAACGGTTTGCCATTGATCGTAAGCTCCCCATTTTTTAGCACGACCCGATCTCCCGGTACCGCGATTACTTCATAATAGGTATCCATGTAGGTCGGCAAATGGCTTGTCGTATTCGTCATCGTACGTACAATATCGCCAGCCTTATACACAACCTCGTCAAATAAATTCTCTTTGCGCTCAACGACCGTATGAAAAGTGTCAGAGCTCCCTTCCACCGAAAACTTTTCTACATCGATGTAATACAAACCGTCGACTTGATCAAAGTGCGGAAGTGCCAATAGTTCCTCATAGTTAATGGCTGACAATTGTTTCTTCTTATGCAGCGCCGAAATTTGTGCCAAATCATCTAATGGATCATACGGTACGCCGGGACCTTTATCTGAGGAAAGATAATTCATTGGGTCAATTGTCAAAATAAGAAATAGTGCTACTAATGGGATCGCCGCTGAGACGAGTAGCGCTTGCAAAGAAAACCTTTTCGTCGGAGTCTCCAAACGTTCATGCACACGCTGCTTGATCCGCCTTTCCTGCTTTGATGTATCGCCCATCATTTGATCTAACTTACTTTTGAAGTCATTCAATTGCTCACTACCTCCCCGTCGTCTTCCTCAAAAAACTCCTTTAACTGCTGCTTGGCCCTACGCAGCCTTGTTTTAACGGTGTTTTCGTTCAGCTGTAAGTAATTTGCAATCTCTGCGATGGATTGCTCGTCATAGTAAAACAAAATTAAGGGTTCGCGATATTTTAATGGAAGCTGGAAAAGATTTTTTTCAAGCGAGGCTAACCGCTCTTGCTCCAATACAACTTCGTCTGCTCCTTTATCCGATACAAAAATGGTATCGAATAGCACATCTTTTTTATGCTTCCATGAGCGCAAATAATCTTTTGCACGATTTGCTGTCATTTTCGTTAAATAAGTTTTTAACGAGGCCTCGTTGCGGAACTGGTCGCTTTTCTGAAAATACGTAACGAATACTTCTTGTACAACATCCTCTGCAGTTGACCAATTTTTTACATATAAATAAGCGATGCGCACTAAATAACTCGAATGCTCATCAATGATTTGATCAATAGTACTCATTTACGAACCCTCGCCCTCCTTCACTGCCCTGTAATATCCCCTTCCACATACGCGACAAATTGCTCAAACGACTTTTTCTCTGTTACACCGAATCGACAAACTTCATAATTGGATGTCTTCATATTTGCATAACCCTCGGTCGTCGTAAAGCCGATCAATAGACCCGCCTCTTTTGCCGCTCGAATGAAATCATCATTATAATGTCCAAATGGATAAGCTAATGAAATAGCGGCAGGCACTTGCGCAATATTTTGCTGTAAATCCGATAATATCTCTTCTTTTGATTGTTGCAATGCAACGCCTTTACCCGTCTCATTTAGGGAATGCAAATCATTCGTATGTGCTTCAAACTGGAATACATCCGATAGTTCCTTGATATCAGCAGCGGTAAAAAACTGCAATGGACCTTCCGCATCAAACAACTGCTCTCCCTCTGCCCGAACTGTTCGCGAGGAAATAATATGCTGAAGCGCAGTGAACCCATATTGCTTTAATATCGGGTAAGCAAATTCCTTCGATGATAATAATCCATCATCGAACGTAATGAGAACCGCTTTGTTTGATAAAACAAGGCGCCCTTCCAAGTAATCATAAAGCTGTTGAGCAGTCAGCGTCTCAAAATGATGATCTGCCAAATACTCCATTTGCCGCTCAAACGATTCCAATGAGACGGTACTAATCATCGTTGTCATCAACTCAATCGGCAAAACTTGATGATACACAAGCACCGGCAGCCCCGCATCCATTCCAACCGACTGTTTATGAATATACCCCGGTCGCTCTCCTATCTTAAGGATATACCAATCTCCTTCCTCTCGCACAATCGGATAACGATAACCTTCTTCCAACATCATGATTATGCCGCTTTCCAAATCAGCCTCCTCGTAAACGGCTGTTTTTTGAATCGCTTGAATTGCAGCCAACCGCTCCGTATGTCCAACTGCCAAGAGTCTCTTTTTCTCTACTGTCCCATACCCTTTACGGAGAAAAACGGACATATTTCCAAGCCGCAGCTCATAATACACCTCATCCTCACCTATAATCGCAACCGGCTGATTCGCTTCCAACTCGCCTATCTGTGTCAAAGCTGCCCCCTTCATATAAATCGGCTGCCGCTCCTGCAACGTCAGAACCCGGTCGAATTCCCTTTTCGTAATAAAACGATCTTGATCTTGCGCAAAAACGATTTCTTGCGATTCTGCTAATAACCACATCGCACTGATCCATATAACGACAAGTAAGCATACAATGATCGGCACGTTTCTATAAATCTTCCTCATTCATGTACCCTCCACAATCATATAAGCAACGTACAGACGGAGATTTACAGAAAAAGTTTCATAGGTTTTAAAAGAATTTTAAAAGATGGATATATTAGTCCACAGATACAGATGAGGTGAAAAGTAAAACTATGTCGATTTATCTCATAAAATAGAGATTAAGCTTTACTTCCCGGGAAATAAAAACAAGCTTCGAGATTAATAAAACTTCCTAATCGACAATTAAGTGCTCCAAGCTGTATATGCATAGGAACAGACATACCCGTTAATGACAAGCTCATTATATGATCTATTACATGTGTAAATAGCTTCAAAAACGTAAATATCCTTTTCATTTTCACGAAACAACTTAGAAAGCGCATAAAACTCATCACCTATATCCATTACTATTACACCATTCGGAAATCATATTAAAAATCATCAACATCAAAAGAGCAAACTTCAACCACATGGATTTCATACGGTCATCTATATAACTATGAAAATGGCTATTTTGCATCTGTTCATTCGCAACTCTTTTCGATAAGATGTGTTCAACTTTTGTCAACGCCTCTCCGCTCCTTATGCTCACTCGGGAAAACCGCCCTCGCTCCAAGACATTGACAAACGCCACGCATTTTCTCCTATTGTTATTTCATTTTCAACCTACAAAAAATAAAAAAGGGGCTGTCCAGAAAGTCAGTGAAAACTGATTTTCTGTGATAGTCCCTTTCTGGTTGGAGAATAAATGGGGAACCCCTGACAACCGTCGCTTTCCGTTCCAGGC